>CAVEPF010000117.1:0-13850 GCA_963617645.1 Anaerotignum sp.
ACATTAAATGAAATATACAATCAACTTAATGGTGAAACTTTCAATGTTGATTTATTCTCTTCTTTAAATAATAAACTTTCAAAAATAAATTCTAATGATAAGAAACTATTAAGTATTTCATCAAATTTAGAAAGTTCATATATTTTACTTTGTGAAGTGATAAGTGAGACAAAGAATAAATTAGAAAATTTGAGTTTTGATCCTGAGCAATTAAATAAGTTAAATCAAAGAGAAAATGATATAAAAAACTTAATGTTAAAATATAATAAAAGTTTTGATGAACTATTAAAATATCAAAAAGAATTAGAACTAGTTATAAATAATAATGAAGATTATGATAAGTTAATTTTAGACTATGAATTATTAGTAAAAGAAGCTTTTAATAATGTAATAGAAAACTCTAAAAAGCTAACAACATATAGAAAACAAGTCGCAAGTCAATTTGAAAAAGAAATTATTAATTTGGCAAATCAATTAGAATTAAAAGATATAAAATTTGTTGTAGATTTTAAAAATACAGAAATTTCAGATTACAAAAATTCATCTGTGTTTTTAGATACAGGAACTGATATAATTGATTTTTGTGTCAATTTTAATAAAGAAGATACGCTATTACCTATATCTTTAGTAGCAAGTGGAGGCGAATTAAGTCGATTGATGTTAGCGTTTAAATTAAATATGTTAAAAAACGTTAAAGACTTTTCTTTAGTATTAGATGAAATAGATACAGGTGTATCGGGATTACAAAGTAAAAGGATAGCCGAAGTACTTGATAAATATTCAGTCAATAACCAAATCCTAGTAATTACTCATAATCCGATAATTGCTTCAGCGGCCGATACACACTATTTAATAGAGAAAACATGTCAAAATGATAAGGTTGTTAGTAATATTCATAAATTATCAAGTGATGAAAGAATAAAAGAAATTGCCCTAATGCTTGAAGGAGAAGTATCTGATACATCTAAAAAAGAGGCTTTAAACTTACTCAAAAAAAAGACATCAGAAAATCTGATGTCATAGTCTATTTAGATAATCTAAAACTGTTAAAGAAGATACAATATTACTTTGCTTGATATCAAAATCTTTTAAATAGTTATTTATAATAATTAATTTCTCACGATTTAAAGATCCGTATGTGATATTAATATTAGGGTCAAATAAAGATAATAAATTTGTCTTAAGTATATTAAAGTTTTCTAAATTTAAATCTAGCGCAATAGTATTTGATAATTCATTATTTATAATGTGAGGTGCAAGAAGAGCAAATTTAGCACATTCCTTTTCACCGCAAATAGTTTTATCACTAGCGCTTTTAGAAAATCTATATAAATATTCTAATTTTTTAATTACCTCATTAAAAATGAAGTTTAAATATAAAAAAGAATAATCATAATTTTTGTTGAAGATGTCAAAGAGTAATAAATTTTTCTTTAAATCTAGCGTAGGATATATAGCAATTATAGGCGAATTTATTTTATTTACAAGCGAAATAAAATTAGAATCGTTTATAAAAGGATTTCTTAAACAAATGTAATAATAAGGTTTATATATAGTATCTGAGTTGTGATAATTGCTAGGCAACATTATAGAACATGTAACATGAATTTTTAATTTTTCTGAAAATAATTTAATAGTATCAATCATAATTTTTTCCTTTTCTTATATTATAATAAAAGATTAATTTAATGACTAGAATAAAATTAATTATTTTTTTAGCACTCAAATGTTGACAGTGCCAAGAATTAGCATTATAATACTTATGTTGAATTTGGAGGAAATTAAAATGTCAGAAAAATTTGAATTTAAAACTGAAACAAAGAAATTATTAGATATGATGATTAATTCTATTTATACACATAAAGAAATATTCTTACGTGAATTAATCTCAAATGCTAGTGATGCTATAGATAAAAGACATTTCTTAAGTCTTACTAATCAAGATATTAAGAATTTAGATTATGAAATAAAGGTAGAAGCTAATAAAGGTGATAGAACTTTAACTATTAGTGATAATGGTATTGGTTTCACATATGATGAATTAATTAATAACTTAGGTACTATTGCCAAATCTGGTACTAAAGAATTCATGGAAGAAAACAAGAAAGATGATTCGCAAACTGAAGAAGAATTAATCGGACAATTTGGTGTTGGTTTCTATTCAGGATTTATGGTAGCAGACCTAATTGAAGTTTATACAAAATCCCCAATTAGCGACAAAGGATATAAATTTGTATCAGAAGGTTTAGATTCTTATACTATTGATGAAACAAATGAAGTAAGTGATGGTACAAAAATTGTACTTCATTTAAGAGAAAATACAGAAGATAATAATTATGATAATTATCTAGATGAATATACAATTAAAGAACTTGTTAGAAAGTATTCTGATTATATTAAATATCCTATTAAGACTTGGGTAACTAAATATAATAAGACAGGTGAAAAAGATGAAAATGGTAACGAGAAAGAGGAAGAAACTCTTGAACTTGAAACTATTAACTCGATGAAACCTATTTGGAAGAAAGCTAAAAACGAAGTTACAGATGAAGAAATTAATTCGTTCTACAAACAAAAGTTTAATGATTGGCAAGATCCATTAATTACAATAAATGCATCTGTTGAAGGAAATGTAACATATAAATCATTATTATTTATTCCTAAGAAAGCTCCTTATGATTTATATAATGCTAACTATGAAAAAGGTCTTCAATTATATACTAAAGGTGTATTTGTAATTGACAAGTGCAAGGAACTTATTCCTGATTATTTAAAGTTTGTAAAAGGTATTGTTGATACTGAAGATTTACCTTTAAATATTAGCCGTGAAATGTTACAAGAGGATAGATCATTAACTTTAATTGCTAAATCAGTTGAAACTAAGATTTTATCCGAATTAAAGAAATTACTTGAAAAAGATAGAGAAAAATACATTGAATTCTATAATGCATATGGCATTAATCTTAAGTATGGTGTTTATGAAGATTTCGGTGCTAAGAAAGATAAATTACAAGACTTATTGTTATTCGATACTGTTTTAGGTGATAAGAAAGTTACATTAAAAGAGTATAAGGAACAAATGAAGGAAGGCCAAAAAGACATTTATTATGCAAGTGGTGCTAATAAAGAAGCTGTAAATAAACTTCCTCAAATTGAGATTGTAAAGAATAAAGGATACGATGTACTTGTATTAACTGATCATGTTGATGAATTTATGATTCAAGTTTTACGTGAATATGATAAGACTCCATTTAAATCAATTAATCAAGGAGATCTAGATTTACTTAGCGAAGATGAAAAGAAAGACATTGAAGCTAAAAAAGAAGAAAATAAAGACATGTTACAAGCTATAAAGGATTCTTTAGGCGAAGTAAAAGATGTTGTTATTTCTAGTCGTTTAACTGATAGCGCTTGTTGTTTATCAAGTGGGGATGGTATTTCATTTGAAATGGAAAAGGTTTTAAATGCTCAACAAGACTCAACAAGTCATGTTAAGGCTGATAGAATTCTTGAAATTAACCCTAACCATGAATTATTCACTTTAATGCAAGAAGCATATAAAGATAATAAAGATTCTATTAAAGATTATTCAAAACTTTTATATGATCAAGCTTTAATTCAAGAAGGTATGACTTTAAGCGATCCTAAAGAATTCTCTGAATTATTGATTAATTTAATGACTAAATCATTAAAAAAATAAAGATTTTAAGTAAACTTAGATTAAACTAGGTTTACTTTTAATTTTTAAATTTTAATTGAAAATATTTTTTTCTTTGCTAAAATAATTTAGTAAAAAATTTATTTATATATTCGTTCATATATTATTAAATTTATGGTATAATTTATAATGGTTATTTTGGAGGCCTAATTTTATGGATATTAATGCAAGCAAAAATAAAAATGAAGAAAGATTACAAAAGATTATGGCTTCTTGTGGAGTCGCTAGTCGTAGAAAATGTGAAGAACTAATAACAAGTGGACATGTTACTGTTAATGGTGTCTTAATTACAGAACTTGGAACAAAGGCTAGATATAGCGATGATATCAGAGTTGATGGAAATCAAATAGCTAAAGAAGAAAAGGTTTATTATGTTATGTATAAACCAACTGGTTATTTAACAACAGTTAGTGATGATTTAGGCAGAAGAACTGTTATGGATTTATTTACTGAAGCTGATTTAGTTAATAGAATTTTCCCTGTAGGTCGTCTTGACTATGATTCAAGTGGTGTATTATTATTTACTAATGACGGCGAATTATCTAGAAAATTAACTGATGCTAAAAATCAAATTGAAAAAGAATATGTTGTTCGTTTAGATGGTTATTTTACACAAGAAAATTTAGTTAAATTACGTCGTGGTGTTATGCTTGATGGACGTTTAGCTAAACCATATAAAGCACAAATTACTGAATGGGATAAAGAACATAATTCTACACAAGTTCAACTTATTTTAACAGAAGGAAGAAACAGAGAAATTCGTCGTATGTTTGAGTCTTTAGGATTCCCTGTTAAGAAGTTAAAAAGAACTCGTTTTGCTAACATTACGTTAGGAGATTTAAAGAAGGGTGATTACCGTCCTTTAAGTATTAAAGAAGTTAAAGTATTATATAGTTTGTAGTTTGAAAATGAAACATAATTAATTGTAAATAAACTACATATATGATATAATTTATGAAATATAAGGTGAGAATATGAAAAATTTTCAAGTTGCTATCGACGGACCAGCAGGTAGCGGAAAATCATCGATAAGTGAAATCGTTTCAAAAGAACTTGGCTTCACTCATATTGATACAGGCGCAATGTATAGAGCTGTTACGCTTGAAGCTATGAGAAGAGAAATTGATTTAGCCGATGAAGCCCAATATAATTTTATCGACACTATAGTTTTGACTTATGAACAAGATAAAACAATTTTAGAGGGTGAGGATGTATCTAGTGAAATTAGAAGTATACCTGTTACTCGTAATGTAAGTCTTGTATCAAGCTTAAAAAGAGTTAGAGATAAGATGGTATATTTCCAAAGGGAAAGCGCTAAAAAAGGTTTTGTATTAATGGATGGTAGAGACATTGGTACGTGTGTATTACCAAAAGCAGATCTAAAAATATTTTTAACTGCTACTCCTGAAGAAAGAGCTAAAAGAAGATTATTAGAACTAGAACATAAAGGTATAGAATCTGACTATAATACAGTTCTAGAGGATATAAAGATTAGAGACTATAAAGATTCACATCGAGCAATTTCTCCTTTAATGAAAGCTAGTGATGCTATTGAAATAGATACAACTAGTATGAGTATAGAACAAGTTGCAAATAAGATTGTTGAACTTATAAAGGAAAGGGTAGATAATATGGAACAAAAGGAAACTATGGAAGATTTATTAACAGAAGGAACAACACTTAAGAAAGGTGACATCGTTAAAGGCGAAGTTGTTCAAGTAGGAGAACGTGTAGCTTATGTTGATTTAGGTCAACCTAGCGAAGGTGTTATTTATATCAATCACTATACTGCAGATAAAGATGTTACTTCATTTAGGGGTTTATTAAATGTTGGTGACGAAATCACTTGTAAAGTTAGCGATATTCATGAAGGTGAAGAGGGCTTAAGTATTAAATTAAGCTGTCTTGATTTAATCAAGAATGAAAAATATGATGAAGTTGCTAAGAAGTTTGAAACTGAAGGAGAATTTGATATTCTTGCTAAAGTTGTTAAGGTTAACGAAAAGTCTAATGAATTAGTTTATAACGGCGTTAGAGTATTTGTTTCAACAAAAGATTTAAAAGATGCAAAAGTAGGAGACGAAGTTAAGGTTAGAGTAACAAAATTAGTTCCTGATAAGCACATTGTTTTTGCTAGCAGATATTTAGTTGTTAAGCAAGAAAGAGAAGAAGAACATGCTAAATATGTTCAAAAAGTAACTGATGAAAGAAATGCTGAACTTGAAAATATCAATGTTGGTGACGTTTTAGAAGGAACTGTTTCTAACATTTTACCTTATGGTGTTGTTGTAAGATTTACACACGTTCAAGGCTTAGTTCGTATGAAAGACTTAGCTCATGAATTCTTAAAAGATGCTAAAGAAGTAGTTAACGTTGGAGATAAAGTAAAAGTTAAAGTTGTTAAGAAAGAAAATGGTAAACTTGAATTATCTCGTAAAGACTGCATTGACTCAGCTTATACTGTGTTCAAAAGAGAACATAATGTAGGTGATACTATTTCTGTTAAGGTTGTTAACAAAATGCCATTTGGATTACTTTGTGAAGTTGCTCCTAAACTTGTAGGTTTATTACATAAGAGCGAATATTCTTGGAATCCTAATGATAATTTTGATGCAAGTGTTGTTATCGGTGATACAATTGAAGTTTGCATTCTTAAATTAACTGATGAAACAGAAAAGGTTAGCTTATCTCGTAAGGTTTTAATTGACAACCCTTGGTCAAGAGTTGAATTAAAAGTTGGCGATGTTGTAAATGCTACTATCAGTGCAATTGATGAAAAGAAAATGACAGTTTCTACTGATGGCGTTGATGGCGTTATTCCTGCAAGAAGCGTTGTATGTGACGGCAAGAGCAACCTTATCACTGATTATTATGCAGTAGGCGACGAAATTACTGCAAAAGTAGTTGAAGTTAACAAAGCTCGTTGGGTATTAGTACTTGATCAAAAAGCTTATCAAAGAGAACAAGATAAGTCTAATTATTCAAAATATATGAAAGACTCTGAAGCTAAGAGTAAGTCTATTGGAGATCTTTTAAAAGAAGAATTAAAAAAATAAATTTATAAAGACAAAAAAGGAGATTACCTATGTTATCTAAGGTAGCTATCGTTGGTCGCCCTAACACAGGGAAATCAACTTTATTTAACAGAATTATTGGAAGTCGTGTTTCAATAACTGATGATACTCCTGGTGTTACTAGAGATAGAATTTATGCTAAAGCTGAATGGCTTACGCATGAATTCTCTTTAATTGACACTGGTGGTATTGAAATTAAGGATGCACCATTTAGAACTGAAATTAAAGCACAAGCTGAAATTGCCATGGAAGAAGCCGATGTAATTATTATGTGCTGTGATGGAAGAAGTGGTGTAACTGATGATGATTTATATGTTGCAAAACTTTTATTTAAATCAAATAAACCAATTGTTTTAGTAGTCAATAAAATTGATGATTCTAAATATCAAGATAATGTTTATGAATTTTATTCATTAGGTGTTGGTGAACCTATTGCTATATCAACATTCCATGGTATTGGTATTGGTGATATGCTTGATAAGGTTTGTGAATTATTACCAGTAAAAAAAGATAAGGTTTATGATAATAGTATTGCCTTCTCTTTAGTAGGTCGTCCTAATGTTGGTAAATCAAGTTTAGTAAATGCTATATTAAACAATAATCGTGTTATTGTATCTGATATCGCAGGTACTACAACTGATGCAATAGATACACCATTTAAGGCCTATGAAAAAGATTATGTAGTTATCGATACTGCAGGTCTTAGAAAACGTGGTAAAATTTACGAAAATCTTGAAAAATATATGGTTCTACGTACAATTGATGCTATCGAAAGATCTTCTGTTGTATTACTTGTTTTAGATGCTAGTGAAGGTTTTATTGATCAAGATAAACACGTTGCTCAATATATTGATGAATTCAATAGACCATGTATTATTGTTGTAAATAAATGGGATACTGTTGAAAAAGATTCAAATGCAATGAATGATTGGACAAAGAAGATAAGAGCTGAATTTAAGTTCTTAGATTATGCTCCTATCGTATTCTTAAGTGCTAAAGAAAATCAAAGAGTTCAAACATTATTTGAACCAATTAATTTAGCATATGAATCATACAAGAAGAGAGTTTCAACTTCTATTTTAAATGATGTATTCACAGATGCAATCGCTATGTTCCCACCAAGTGAGTGGCATGGAGGAAAAGCTAAGTTTTATTACATTTCCCAAGTTGGCGTTGAACCACCTACATTTGCTATTTTCCTAAATGATCCTCAATATGTACATTTCTCATATTTAAGATATATTGAAAATCAATTAAGAAAGAACTTTGATTTTAATGGAACACCAATTAAGCTAGAACTTAGGAAACGTGATTAATATATGAAAATATTTATCTTAATTTTATATTTTGTACTTATATTTTGTTTTATAATATTTTGCTTAAAACTAAGAAAAAAAATTATATCAAAAGCTGTAAAGGCTAATAATTATACAGTGCTTAACAAAAGATATTGCTTAAGAGTTTTTCTTATTATTTTAAATGTTGCTCTTGCGATTGGTGTAATTGGAGTATTTATTAGTGAAGATAACTTGTTATTTATGTCTCTAGATATTTTAGTTACCATGTTTGTTAATTTCGTACTATTATATTTACTATTTTTATATCCTATTATGGGATCTTTGATATATGTAAATAATGGTGATGACTCTAAAGTATATTTAGTATATAAAGGCGATGCAATGGAGTTTGAATATAGCAGAGTTCATTTTGAAAGAAAAAAACACAAAACATTAATGTATTATAAAGATTCATTAGTTTTAACAACAAATCAAAGTATTAAGAATATAAAACCAAATAAATAAATTATGGAGGAAAGGATGAAAAAAATATTATTACTTTTAATATTTATCTTATCATCGTTTTCTCTTTTTTCATGTGATAAGACTGAAGAAACACCATTTCAAACATCATATAAAGAAATATTTTCGCATTTTGAAAAGAAACAATATCTTTTTGATACTTGTGATACTAAAACATATTCAAAAAAACTTAACGACGATTATCAATATTATTTAACTTATAATTCGGATTTATCATATAATCTTTCTATCTATAAGATGCAAAACATTTATACTTATACATATAATGATACGTTTGGAGATATTTTCATCATTGATAATGTTTTCTATTTCATACATTTTAGCTATAGTAATGATGTTTTTTCAACTGATTCTTTAGTTATTTCTTCATTTGTTGATAATGAATTAATAGATATTTTTTCAATAAATTCTGTACAAGCAGGATATGTTAAACTTATAAAAGAAAACGATTACTTTTATTTATTTTATTTTAATAGTATGACTAATTTTTTATGTTTATCGCAGATTAGTCTAGAGTTTGACTTAGTTCAATCAAAAATAATTTCTAAAGCTTCATATATTAGATCATTATATATTATTTCAAGCTCTGAGTTTTATTTTGTTGATGGTACAACAATCTATTACTATATAAATAAAAGTGAAGATTTTTTAGAGGATAATAAAACAATTAAATTTATTGCTAGTGAAGTTACTTATATTTATCCTAGAGATAATAAACTTTATTTATATGAAGTTAAAGCCACTAGCTATGTTATTAATACTAACTTAATTTTACGCGAATCTTTAGTTAAACATGAAGATGATGAGTTTAACATTAATACTCGCGAAATCTATAATGTCAGTTATAATTTTAGGAAATTTGATTATTTTTGTTATAAGAATAAGATTTTCTATATTTTCAAAGAATTTTTAGGTATCATTGAATATGATATTGTAACTGGTATATTTTATGGTTATTGTAATCCATATGAAGACGTTGAAAATTTTGAATTTAAAAATGATACTTTATTTCTTAAATTATCTAATAAAAAATGTTATTATAAATTAGACTTATTAAATATTTAAAAGGAGGATATTATGAATAAAAAAGAAATTATTAAAGCTGTTGCTTTAAGTGAAGATGTTACAATTAAAGATTGTGAACTTATTATAAACGCTTTATTTGAAGAAATTTCTAAATCTTTAGAAAAAGGAGAAAGTGTAGTTCTTTCTAATTTTGGAACATTTGAAGTGAGAACTCGTAAAGCTCGAAATGGTATAAATCCTGCAAACGGCGAATCTATTATTGTTCCAGAACAAAAATCAGTAGCTTTTAAAGTTGGAAAGAATTTAAAAGATAGAATTCGTTAATGATTGATATTTTCAAAATCGTTAAAGATAATGATTTTATATCTTTAAGAAACAATCTAAAATATATAAAGATAAATACTAAAGATTTATATAATAATTCTCTTTTACATTATGCTGTAATCAATAAAAACCTTGATATTACAAGATTCTTACTATTAAATAAAATTGATATTAATGATACTAACAATGACAATAATACAGCACTTCATTTAAGTATATTAAATGATTCAATTGCTATATTTAAAACATTAATTAAAGCTAATGCATTGATTGATGTTTTAAATAATGATGGAGAATCACCTTTAATGTTAGCTATTAAATTAAATAGAGAAGAAATGATTCAAATTTTGATGTCACTACACGCAAACATTAATTATGTAAATATTAGAGGAGAAAGTGCGATTTTCTTTTCTATTTATTCAAATAAACTTTCTTTATTTAATTCACTTATTTTAGAAAATAAAGATCTTCTTTTTTCTAAGACAAAAAATAACGATACACTTTTACATGTTGCGACAAGACAAATGAATTCATCATTTGTAAAAAGATTAGTTGAATTAAATATTTTACCTAATAATTTAAATTGCGATTTAGAAACACCACTATTTAATTGTGCTCGTAATTGCGATTATGATAGTGCACGTATTTTAATTGAAAATGGTGCATTCATAGAATTTAAAAATAAATTTAATGAGTCAATTTTAGACATTAGTAATCAAAGATTTAAAGACTTTTTAATTTCTTATGTTAATAAATCGTTTTACCTAGATTATAAAAGAAGATATCCTTTAATATTTTCAATAATAACTTATGATTATAATTTGTTTTTAGAACGTTTAAGCAAGTTTGAAGTAAATAAAAAAGACGATCATAATTTGAATGCGTATGATTACGCAAAATTATATAACCGTCAGATATTTATTAAAAAATTAGAGGAACTACTAAAACAGAAAATAAGGTAGCTATAAAGTTATTGCCCATATGAATGGCGATAGGAACTAAGATGTTCTTATCGCTTTTTATATATGATAAGCCAAATGATAAACCCATCGCATAATATGAAAGGCCAAAACCAAATGTATAATATAATGAATTGGCTACAGAATAACCTTTTGATAGTAATAAAGTATAAGTTGTAGTAACATGCATTGTACCAAAAATAAATGCTGAAATAATTAAAGCTACCCACTTGTTTTTAAATACGTTAAAGAATGATTTTCTAAAAATTAATTCTTCAACAATAGGAGCTATGAATACTGTTATTGGTGCAAAAATTAAAAATCCTGATAAATAGTCTAATATTGAATCAATTGATGATTGATTTTCACTAGTTGTTATATCTAAACCATTTGTAATTTTTTGTTGAAGTATAGCCGCAACTATTGTAAGCACATAAGAGATAAGTGTAAAAATAAGTACGTAATATGTTAATTTTTCTTGATGTTCGTACTTGTTTAAATCTTCTTTTATATAGTTTTTATTTAAATAAATTAAAACAAAAAAGATAAATATATAAATTACTGCATTTGTTAATGCTCTATACATTGCGTATATTTCATTATTTTCTAAAGATGTAAACATACTTCGAAGTATTAAAACAAGAGATGTTCCAAAATCATTAAAAATAAAGTAATAACAAACAATACATAGTAATCCTATTATGAATGTTTTATCAAAGTATTTTATTATTTTGTTTTTGATATTTTCTTTATCCATATTATCACCGAAATTATTATAACAAATTTATTTTAAATGTGTAAAAATAATGATATAATTTATTTAAAATTTAAGGTGATTTTATGGATTTAATTATTGCAAGTAATAATAAAAATAAAATAAATGAAATTAAGGATATCTTAGCAGATTTAGATATCAATTTTTTATCATTAAAAGATATTAATTTTACAAAAGATATTGATGAAACTGGTACTACATTTGAAGAAAATGCATACATAAAGGCTAAGACAATTTATGATATTTATAAAAAGCCTGTATTAGCTGATGATTCAGGATTATGCTGCGAGGCTTTAAACGGAGAACCAGGTGTATATTCTCATAGATATGCAGGACTTAATTGCAACGATCATAACAATAATCTTAAATTAATAAATAATCTTAAAGATAAAGATAATTTAAAAGCTAAGTATGTTTGTTCTATTTGCTTTATTGATTCTTTAGGTAATTCTTTTACTGTTAACGGAGAATGTAATGGAACTATTGTGTTTGAACCTAAAGGAAATAATGGTTTTGGATATGATCCTTATTTTTACCTCGAAGAGTTTAATAAAACTATGGCTGAACTTACAAGTAGTGAAAAAAATTCTATAAGCCATAGAAAAAAAGCCTTATTACATGTTGAGGGAATTATACGTGAAAATATTAATAACTAGTGATATTCATAAAAATTTAGATTTCTTTTTAGAGATAAGTGAAAAATATAAGGATTTTACAAAAATAAATTTAGGAGATCGCGGAATAGATATTAATATTTTAAAAGATTATGAATATATTTGTGTTGATGGAAATTGTGATACATGTTTAACTGAGTTAGAAAAATTACTCATATTAGATAATAAAAGAATTTTCATTACTCATGGTCATATGTATAATGTTAAAGAGTCCATGTTAAAATTATATTATAAAGCTAAAAGTTTAAATGCTAATTATGTATTTTTTGGTCATACACATTTTCAAACACAATTTGTTTACGATGATATTATATTTATAAATCCAGGAGCTGTATTAGACAATCATGTTGCATACATTGTAGATGATGTAATTAAATTTATTTAGGAGTAAATGCTTTATGAACATTAATGACATATTAAATCTTGAAATAAAGAAGACTAATTTAAAAAAAGTAGAATCTTTTATATCTAAACAAGATGAATCAAGTTTAGACTTTGCAAAAGCCGTATCATTTAAGGCAAAGATGTTATATAAACTTGGAGATACGAAAGAAGCCATTACTTTACTTATTAAAAGTTGTAATCAAACAAGTGATAGTAAACATTTAGTTTTTTATTATACTGAACTTATCAATATTTATTTGGATTTATCTGATGCTAGTAAAGCACTTAAATATATTGAATTAAAAGATAAAAATTTGTCATTATTAGATAAGGCTGAACACACTAAAGATTTAATTTTATTTTATACAAAATTTGCTGATAAAGATAAAGCTATTTATTATATTAATGAATACTTAGAAGATGATATAAGTGATGAAGATAAAGTATTTGTTTTAAATTTATTAGAAGATTTTTATTATTTAGACAATGATATTAATAAATTTAATCAAAACTTTTCATTTTTAGAAAACAAATACAAAGAAAAAAATGATATGGTTTCCCTTGAGGAACTATATGAAAAGAAATTAGATTTAATATATAGATTTTCTTCTAGTGATGACACTAAATTCTTTATAAATCATATTGATTTTTCTTGTTTTAGTGGAAAAATTAAAATTAAAGCCTATATTATTAATCTAGAATTAATGCTAAAAGAAAATAATTTGCGTAAGGCCGCAATGCTTGAAAGTGAATATGAAAATGATTTAGCTAATATTTCTGATAATTCACTTTTAATTGAGTACTACAACACTGCACTTAAAATATATGAAGGTTTAAATAACGCTTATTCAATTGAGTATATCAATAAAAAATTAAATGAACTTTCTATTGAGACAAAACCTGAAACGCGTAAAAAGACGAAATTTAATGAAATGCCTGAAATCATTATTGAAGAAAAGACAGCGGAAATTACAAGCTTTAACCCTAAAGACTTTGAATTTAAAACAAGTAATGTTGATTCAATTGAAGTTTCAAAGAATTATCAAAAATTAGGCCAAATTTTTGAGTATTTAAATAATTTAAAAGATGTTAAAAC
>CAVEPF010000117.1:13860-15090 GCA_963617645.1 Anaerotignum sp.
TTTTTAAAATTTTCCGAAAATTTTAAATTATATGAAGTTCAAATATTAGATTTAGATAATAATAAAGGATATTTATATAAAGGCGGTAGACTCTACGATAAAAAGATTTCCTCTAAATTAGATAAATCAATTTTAGCTAGAAGCTTAGAACTTAATGAAGATTTAATAATCGATAATTTAACTGAAAGTTATTATAATTATGATATTATCAATGATTCAAATATAGCTTTTAACTCGTGTTATATTTATGTTTTAAATAAGAATTTAGATCATAAAATAGCTATTGGCTATTTCTTTATGGATAAGGTAAATAACTATGAATATTATAAATTTATAAGTGATATTATAGGATTTGTAATAAACCGTAATTTTAGATATGAATCAAATTCAAAAATTCAAGATACTATATTTACTTTAGAAAATAAGTTAAATGTGGGGTTTAAGCGAACCGAAGAGAACAATATTATATTAAATGATAAAGCTAAAGAATTACTAAAACTTAGTACAAATAATTTATCATTAGATGAGTATTTAATGATTATTTCGCCTTGTGATAGTGCATTATATAATAATACAATTTTAAATTTATATAATGAAAAAACTTTAGAAGAAGTCATAGAATATAGTATTGTTCATAACGTAGTTATAAGAGAACATTTTTTCAAATTAGAGGGAAACATTATTGTTTCTTATTTTGAAGATATTACAGAGATTACTAAAAGAACTAATGATTTATTAGATTTTGCTTATACTGATAATATTACTGAGGTAAAGAGTTATCGAACATTTAGAGATAACGCCTTAAAAATACTAGAGAATCATGATAAGGCTATAGTAATAATTGATGCAACCAATTTTAATGTATATTTTTCACTCTACGGGTTTGAGTTTTCTCGTCAAATGATTTTAGCTATTTCTAAATTTTTAAAAATAAAAGAAAAAGAATATGAGACTTATCATATTGAATCATCAATGTTTTTATTAGTTTTCAACAAAAATGATAAACGTTATTTATTAAAAGAAGTAAACAAATTAATTGATGAACTAAAAAATCATATTAGTTCTATTAATAAAAGAGTAAACTTAGATATAAAAGCCGGAATTTACAAACAAAATAGTAGAGATAAAATTAAAAGCATTGATGAAATTTTAAGTCAAGCATATGAAGCCTACCTAGATTCAACGCAAAAAGAAGAAAATGTAGTAATTTTTGATGATTCAATATATGAT
>CAVEPF010000118.1:0-7492 GCA_963617645.1 Anaerotignum sp.
TATGTTAATTATACCTAATTTAGAGTTTTATGTCCATAATTCAAATTATTAACAACACTATTCATTATATATCATTTAATTAAGTTTCTAAAACAATTATAAGCAAAATGCCATATATGAAGGAATACATAAAATATCATCTTTAAAGCATAAATTCTTTGTATGTATTATGTAAGACAAGCCAATTCTTTCCTTATATTTTTTATTAAATTCTAATAAAGAAGTTGTTGTATATTTCTTACTAGATTTAACTTCAATAGGATATATTTTTTGTCTTGCCTTACTACCATTAGAGATAATAAAGTCTATCTCTATGTCATTTCTTTTCTTTTCTTGATTATATCTAGTATAAAAGAACAATCTATGACCATTTGATGTAAGTATCTGTGCAATTGCATTTTCAAATAACATACCTTCATTTATTGATAATTTATCATGTAATATATCTTTATATAAGCTACCCTCTTGTAATTCAGATTCATCAAATGCATGACTTACAAGTAAACCCGTATCTCCCATATAACACTTTATTAAAGTTCTATCTTCATTCAATGATAATTCTACGTTAGGATCAGTTGAATTAAAACACTCATTTACCATCATTGAATCACCTAACCAAAAGAATGTATCCTCATACATAGGATATGTAGAGTTCTTTTCTATGTTACTAAGTCTAACTCTTTTCTCATGTTGAGATAAGAATCCTGGTATTTGATCAAAGATAGATAATACTTTAGACTTGTAATTTTTTTCAATTTTATTAATATCCACTCTATAAAGAGAAAGAATATCTTTTTTTTCAACATCTGCACTTATAAAACTTTTATCATTATCAATATATTTTGAAACAACTTTAGGCATTCCACCAACTAACATATATTGTTTAAACAACAACATAGCTTTATGATGTAAATTTTCTTCTAAAGGTTTTTGTTGGTTAAAACATGACTTTATATATTCAATCATCTTTTCTTCATTTAAAGCAAGACAAAATTCCTCAAAGTCCATCGGATACATTTTTATTCTTCTTTCTTCAGAAGGAATTGTAATATTTTTAACATTATCCCTTATTGATATAAGTGAACCTGTTTCAATATAATCATATCTTCCGTCTTGAACAAGTTTTTTTATTGATTGTCTAGCTTTAGGAAATTGTTGTATTTCATCAAAGATAATTAAAGAGTCTCTTCTATAAAGAGTTTTATTATATTCAGTTGATAATATAAGAAAGAATGTATCTAAATCATTTAGGTATTTATCAAATGCATCTTTAACAACTTTACTAGCATCATTAAAATCTATTAATATATAGCTTTTATATTCTTTTTTAGCAAACTCTTCTGCAACAGTCGATTTACCAATACGTCTAGCGCCTTCTATAAGTAATGCTTTCTCACCTTGTGTTTCTTCTTTCCATGAAAGCATCTTATCATATATCTTTCTTTTAAACATATTATCACCTCTAACCATATTACTAAATTAATTATATCATGTTTTTTAATAAAACGCATTATAAAAAATACCAATTTTCCATATAATACGCAGGATTACAAATGTTGAAATTCCTAATAATACGCAGGATTTGATGTGATACGATACTAAATAATACATACTATGTTTTAATATAAAACAAAATCTTTTACCGGTCATTTCCCCAAAATTACAAAATGTTTTACGTGTGAAATCCCCAAAATTACAAAATCTTGTTATTCTCCAACTAAATATTGCATATATCACATAAGCAACCATAAAGATTTATTAATTATAAACTTTCAACATTAGTATGTATATTTGCAACACTATTCTTTTTATCGTATACCTCACATTACTAGACATGAGTTTCATTATGTAGTCATAACGGCATTCCTACTTTGCTTTCACCCTTTATACATATAGCATGTCCATCCCACTAAAAAACCTCCTAACTCTCATTAATAAGAAAGATAAGAGGTCATATCTATCTATTTTGCTCTTAGTGGGACTTGAACCTGCAAACTATCATTAGCATCAGATTTTCAAGTTCTTCATCTCTATACACAAAGGCATTATCAATAGTATTAATATTAGAAAGTTTGTCTTTTGTTAAGTGGGTCAATTACCTATTGACATAAGCACTGTTTTAGTTATCTTAATAGGTCTTACTAATCTTCTAGGGTTAATGAAGTCATATGCATAAAAGACTGAATCATCATATTCAACCTGGAATACCATGCCTGCCGGCTTTCCAGTTGCATGCCATTTACAATATTCATCAACAGATATTGGATGAACACCAATCAAGTCAACAAAACCAACAATTGATGATTTCTTTGTATCTACGAGAGCTATAGTTGCATATATATGATTTTTTTACTTTACCTATGAATGTTAATGATTTGAAAACTACAGTATTAGATATATCTTCTTTTAAATCTTTAATAAAAAATGAAGTTAATAGGATGACAAAATTTACATCAGAAGCTTTAAATGCTATTGAAGGATATAAACTTATATTATATTTCAGCTGATGCCGATTTGTTTAGAAATATCAACGATTGACAATCCTGTCTCACTTAATTTAATTACTTGTTATTTTTTTGCTTGTTGTGAGATTGCTTATGATTTCTTTCAACCTTCCTTGGACAATTAACTTCAATTTTTCTCATTCAAGCAATAAAAAAGTCTACTCAAGAAATTAAATTTCAAGTAGACTTAGAATTAATTAATTATCAATAAAATAATAATTAAATTTGTTTTAATAAATCTTTTATAAACTACATAATTTGTTTATTCTACATATATTTCTTCTTTTACATATAGTTCATTATTACAACAAATATATTTCAAGTATTCATCATCTTTAATGCTAAAGAATGGGACCCTATTCTTATTGTAATAATCGAATACGCTATCATAAATCACGTATTCATTATTTGGATATATCTTTAAAAAATCATTAATATCATCATGACGGATAATATAGCCAAGTAGTTGTCCTATTCGATTATTATCAACTCTTATATTTTTATTAATATACACGGAACCATGAAATGTGAAACTATTAGGTATAGTTTTAACCAAAAGTGTTTCATCTGTTTCATTTTTTTTGTCACTTGATTCATTACTATTGTTTTGATAATTAGAATTTTGATTAAAATAATCTTCAGAAGACAAACCAAGTTTTAAAAGAATCTCAAGAAATTCATTATCCGATTTTAATGTATCGACATCCAAATTATGTGATAATTCTTCTTCTTTTGGAGGGTTTGATACCTTAGCAACATAGGGAATAGCAAATGTCTTATTATAATATTTCAATATTTCTTTCATAGTGTTGATTGGGCATGGTAAATCATCTTGTAGTTTTTTTATTTCATAAGTAGTTTTAAGCATATTAGTGCCACCAGTTAATACACAAAACCAGTCAGAAGACTCTTTCCAAGTATAAACTTCAATGCCTTTCATAGCATCACCATATTGATAATACTCTTTATATTTTTCAATTATTTTAGAATTTTCCAATGTATTACCCTCCCTAATATTTCCACAAGAAGAAATTGATAATAATCCTATAATTAAGAATATACATTTTTTTATTACTTTCATACTTATTCTCCTCATTAAATCATATTACTCACATTAACTTGATAAAAAGCTACAAATTCAGAATACGATGGAAAGCCGGTTGTCCTATCACAGGATTCAGGATCATAAATAAGATTACCATTTACATTTATAAACCTGATTTAACTTTAAGGGTTCACTATAGAAGCCGCCCTCTCTATTTTCAATACTATTTACCATTTTTAAGATAATCTTTCAAGTAGTGGAAAGAAAAATATTTCTACTATCAAAACAATTAAAAATTTAATTAATTTATCAATCTATATTTTAATTAATTTATCAATCTATATTTTGTAATCAAGTAAAAATAAAAATGTAATACTTATGCATCTTAAATACATCCATATTATACATATAAATTATCTATTGACATAAGCACCAACTATTTTCTTGTGAAGCAACCAAACTTTATTTTGATTGCCTCCAAACAGTTTTTTATCATAGTATTAAATCCATTGTCTAAATTAATCTTCTACATAATAACTCACAGAAACATAGTCATATAAAATGGAATGTAAGTTATATTTCCTTCGCGTTTTATATCCTTACTATAAATAACATAGGAGTTTTTCACTCTGTCAGAATACTTTGCTTGGAAGTTATCTAGAGATTTATGCGTGTTATATGACGATGATTTTACTTCAATAGGCAATAATTTTTTCCCTGACGTGATCAAAAAATCAACTTCATATCGGTCAAATTTGTGAAAAAATAGTTCATACCCTGACGAAGTAAGAGCTTGTGCAACCGCATTTTCCATAACCATACCAATATTTACGCCGAGTTTATCTACTATAAGTTGCTTATAGATTGATTCTTCTATAGGCAGTTTGGAATCAGCAAAAATTGCAGTTACAAAAAGTCCTGTGTCTCCCATATAAATTTTTTGTTTAGAATAATCTTTTGTTCTATTTAGTCCTACGCTCGGATCAGTACAGTTGTTTGCTATATTGACAATCATCGAATCCTTAATCGCCTCGTAGGAGGAGTATGTTTTAGACGCTCTGCTATTTTTTCCCAACGTAACGGATCTAAATAATTTGTTTTGCGTAGACAATTCAGATGGAATTGCGTCTAAAATAAGTGAGGTTGAAAAACGATATTTAGAATCTAATTTTTTCAAATCATCACGATACAATTTCAAAATATCCCGTTTTATTTCATCAATACGCGAAAAATCATTCGATTCTATGAGTTCTGCAACCGCTTGTGGCATACCGCCGACCGCAACATATAACATATAATCTTTCAGAACTTTTCTATGTGCAGTTTGTCCTAACGGCTTCAAGTTCAAAAAGCAGTCTCTGATAATATCTGCAGTGATGTTATCGCCTTTTGCCCATAAAAATTCCTCAAAATCGAGTGGATACATATTTATAGACTTTTCTTCACTCGGAATAAGAATTTTTTCCACGTTCTGCTTTAATGTTATGAGTGAACCCGTTTCGATATAATCGTATCTCCCATCGGCAACAAGTTGTTTTATCGATTGCCTTGCAAGTGGAAACAGTTGAACTTCGTCAAATATAATCAACGATTTTCTTTCTATCAACCTTTTTCCATATAACAATGATAGATTTCGAAAAAAAGTATCCAAATCAGAAATGTCGTTCTTAAAAAGTTGTTCTACTTTACTAAGATCCGATTGAAAATTTATAAGTATATATGTTTCGTACTCGTTTTTAGCAAATTCTTCTACTATAGTTGACTTCCCAATTCGTCTTGCCCCCTGAACGAGCAAAGCTCTTTTTCCAGCCCAATTTTCTTTCCACTCTAAAAAGCGGTCATAAATTTTACGTTTGAATACCATTTTAGCCTCCGTAACTTTTTTCATACTGAGATTATACCATGTTTCAATATAAAAATCAAAATCTTTTACGGGTCATTTCCCCAAAATTACAAAATGTTTTTGGCGTGAAATCCCCAAAATTACAAAATGTTTTCTGGGCGAAATCCCCAAAATTACAAAATCATACTATTAATTAGCTAAATATTCTTTATGTCACAAAAGCAACCAGAAAGATTTATTAATTATACTTTCCAACATTATCCTGGTTATTTGCAACACTCTTCTTTCATCGCATACCTTACGCTACTAGACTTTTAGTTTCACTATGTAGTCATAACAACATTCCTACTTGGTCTTTCACCCTTTAGACCTATAGCATGACCATCAGACTAAAAAACCTCCTAACTTTCAATAATAAGAAAGTTAAGAGGTCATATCTATCTATGGTGATCGAAACCGTATCGAATCAGCACTTTATAACTACCATCAGATTTTCAAGTTCTTCATCTCTATACACAAAGGCATTATCAATGGTATTAAAATTAGAAATTTTATCTTTTGTTGAGTGGGTCAATTATATTTTACTATATGCCCCTAAAAATTAATTAATCATTTAACCTTTTCTTTAACTCAGTGATAAACTTCTCATCATATTTTTTTATGATAGAATTAACAAAAATAAATCTTTTCAAAAGAACTTTTTGCTCTGAAAATAATTTATTGTAATGTGCTATATAAATTAAACCAAATTCAAACTTCTTATCTAATAGTACAGGTTCTTCATAATGATATAAAACATTTAATTCCTTGTCTCTTGACCATATAATTTTATCATTTAAATTATTATATAGTTTTATCAGCAATAATGAATTCTCAGCATCAATTTTATCACTATAATCTTCTAAAAAAGAAACTAATAGTTCATAATCATTCTTAACTATACCTTCTTCGATTTTTGGTTTCATCCACTCATTTGTCCAAATTGACAATGTTGTTTTTGAAAACCCAAAATTTCTAAACATATTTGAATTAGTTAAACCGTTACGATCAATAAATGACATTTTGCAATCATTTAAGAAAAAATATTCTTTCGCATTATTTCTATTAAGTTCAAATTCAGATATATCTTTTACCATGCTTTATCAATTCTCCCATAAGCGCCTTCATAATGCCAACTTGCTCCATTAAATTTACAAAGTATCTCTAATTTACTTGCATACATTCTAGTAGTTAGTATTGTTTGAGTATATAAATTATAATGATTTAGAGGGTTTGAAACTAAAACAATTTCAACTCTTGTTATATCACATAATTATAGTGGATAATTATTTTCCACTACTACGGGTGGAATATTCCACTATTCCAGAGGTATTACTAAGCCATTTTTAGATAAATTCTAGCTCTTAAATTCCTCTACAATTTTACCATTAATAAAGAAATTCACAACAATTGACTATGTTTGTAAAATTTATTTTAATACCTTCCTATAACCGTTTTTATTTTCACCAACTCTAATGATAGAGTTATTATTTCTTAAATATCTAATATTATTATCAACAGCAGTATCACTTATACCTAATAAGACAACAAGTTTTGCTTTTGTAACATTTGGATTATGTCTCATTTCAGAAATTATTTTTTTCTTGTTAAATTTAATCCATGTTTCTTTATTAGAGGATGATTATCAACTTTATCACCAACTTTATTACCAACTTAATATAGAAAAACATTGGTAATAAACAAGTTATTTATTTTTTGCTTATATCAATAGATAATTTATTCATTATATCCTTAACAAGGAATTGGTCCTCGTGGTTATCCCTGATAAGAATCACATCATCGTTCTTGAGTAGTTCGAGTATGAATTCCTGCACCTTTAAGGCTTCACTACCTAGGTCGAGCAAATCGCCGCAAACCACAAGTTTATGTGGTTCTTTGTCTGCATAAAAGCCTTTTTCCATCAAAGCCGCTTGTAGTTACGAAAAGAATCTGTGAACATTGTCTACCACATAATATCTCATTTTATCCTTATTAATTTTTCGTATATCTCTGGTATCCATCGCGTTACCGTGTCATAAACAATAACCATATTTACGACAC
>CAVEPF010000119.1:0-5323 GCA_963617645.1 Anaerotignum sp.
AAAAAAGGAGCTTACGCTCCTAAACTTCATATATTGAAATTTATTTCTTTACAGCCCCATCAGATAATTATTTTTTTGAAATAGAAAAATATATAACATAACTAGCACTAGTATAATAATATTTCTTTTATTTTATAAAAAAATTAATCCTCATCATACCAAGCTAAATCTTTTTCTACCTCCCAAAAAGACTTGCCATCAAAAATCTTAGCTTTTAAGAATTGCTCTTTAACATCATCTTCACCATACCCCCATGCTTCAAAGTATGTTTCTTCATAGTCAACAACATCCCCATTTTCAACTAATCTTGTAGTCCATATTTTATCACCTACACGATGTATTATAGAGCGATATCTATGAATGAAAAAATGCATAGGTTTTTCTTTGGTATCATTCCAATTACCCTCACACCAATATGTATATCCTTTATAATATAAAGTTGCCTCATTGAACCAACCAGTGTCTAAGAATTGACTTAAATTAGCATTTATCATATAAATTGTACTCCTTTAAATATTTTGCTTATCATTCTTTACTTGCTAAGTATTTTTATCACCAGAACAAGTGCTGCAATAATTAATCAACCATTTTCTGTTATTCCTATTAGAAATATCTATTATACCTTCCATCATAAAAGGTATCACTTCATATTAAGTCCAATTATTGAACGAAAATTTGGATTTTAAGTATAAAACCTATTATTTGAGTAATAAAAAAATCGAACTTTTAAAAGTTCGACTAACTAACTTAATTGGAGCAACAGACGGGAATCGAACCCGTATCACCACATTGGCAATGTGGAGTAATAACCATTATACGACTGCTGCGTTTCTTATTAAGTTTGCTCAATTAGTATATACCATAATGAGGTACGTGTCAACAATAATTTTAAAATAATTTTTAATTTAAGCAAATAAGTTGAAGTGTAGATGTATTTAGTATAAGATTAAAATGTGAGGTAATAAAATATGGAAATTATTAATGATAAAAATTTTGATGAAATTGTTAACAATAATGAAACTGTTATTATTGATTTTTGGGCTAATTGGTGTGGACCTTGCAGAGCTTTAGGCCCTATTATTGAAGAAGTAAGTGAAAAACATCCTAATGTTAAGTTTGGTAAATGTGATGTAGATCAAAATCCTGATCTTTGTGCTAAATTTAAAATTTCTTCTATTCCTTTTGTTGTAAAAATTAAAAATAAAGAAGTTGTTGATTCTTTCTTAGGATTACATGATGCAGCTTTTGTAGAAGAATTCTTTAAGGATTAATATGTACGATACAATAGTTATTGGAAATGGCCCTGCTGGAATAAGCGGAGCTATTTATTTAAAAAGATTTAACTATAATGTTCTAGTAATAGGAAAAGATTTAGGTGCTCTTGAAGGAAATCATTATATTGATAACTATTATGGTTTAAAACATATCAAAGGTGGCGATTTAATTAACGCCGGAATTGATCAAGCAAAAGATCTTGGTGTTGATGTTTTAAAAGATGAAGTTGTTGCGATAGAATATGCATCAAACGGGTTTGTTGTTAAAACTATAGAAAACACATATGAGTCTAAAACAATCTTTTTAACAGCAGGAAAGCCTAGAACTAAATTATCTATTACAAATTTAAAAGAATATGAAGGAAAAGGTATTTCATATTGTGCTATTTGTGATGGCTTCTTTTTTAGAAATAAAAAAATTGGAATTGTAGGAAACTCTTTCTACATGAAAAATGAACTAGAAGTATTGAAAAAATTCTCAACAGATATTACTGTATTTACTAATGGTTTAGAATGTGACTTAAATGATGGTACTAAAATAGTTAATGAAAAAATTGTTTCTTTTACGGGAAATAGTGAAAAACTTACAGGTTTAGATACTAATGATAATCATTACGATTTAGATGCATGTTTTATTGCTATAGGAAGTGCTAATGCTACTAGTTTTGCAAAACATTTAGGATTACAAATTGATGAAAAAGATAATATTGTTGTAAAAGATTTTATGACTAATATTCCTGGAATTTTTGCTGGTGGAGACATCATTGGTGGACTTGCCCAAGTTTCAAAAGCTGTTTGTGACGGAGCTCTAGCAAGCATGGAAATTAAAAAATATTTAACTAAATTAAAATAGTCAAAATTAATTGACTATTTTTTTTGTTTTCTAGTATAATTTAGGAAAAGGAGTGGTAGTATGAAGTATCATTTTTTCAAAAGAACATCATTTTTCTTTTTCTTATTCTTTTTTATAATATCACTTTCATATTTTTTAGTTCCTGCGCAATTCAGTTTAAGAACAACTTATTATTTAATGAGTGTTATAGTTTTAATTGTAGGATTGTTTAAATTTACAATGTTAGATTCACTAAATCAATCTAAAAAAGAATTTTGGCTAGATTTATCAGAAGCTGTAATAAGTATGTTATTTAGTGTTATTTGTATGAATTTTGGTCAACAATATTTTACATTAAGTATAATTCTTGGTGTCTTTTATTTAATTATTCCTATTATTAGATTATTCCAAGCTAAATTTAAAGTTAATCAATTATTTATTGATTCTTATAAATATTTAGCCGGCTTTGTTTGGATTTGTTCAAATCCTCATTATGTATGGTGGATTAAATATGTTCTTGGTCTAATATTTTTAATATTTGCATTATTGATTTTAACTACAAAGTTAATTCATTTATACCAATATAAAAAAGAAGGTGTATATTATGAATAAAAAAGCTAAAAAATTGTGGTATGTTATAGCAATTGCAGTTTTAATTTTATTTTCATTAATACTTATTGCATGTGTCATTGATTTAGGCGAAAAATTACGTAATATAGGTAGATGGCTTGAATGGACATTTTATGTTTTAGTAGTAGCACTTGTATTCTTAGGAATTATAAATCCCATTAGAATTATTGTTAAATCACCTACTTTTAGTTCTGAACTTTCGATTGATGATGCAAAACAAAGAAAGTCCATGAAAATGGTTGCTAAAAATATGATTAAAGCAAATGATTTAACAGAAAAAAATACTGATCTTTTAATGAATTATCAGTCTTATCAAGAATTACAAATAAATCTTCAAATTGTATTTGATGAACAAATACGTAAAGATTTAAATAAAATAATGATAAGAAATGCAAAAACTGTTTTGATTTCTACTGCTTTATGCCAAAATGCACGTGTTGATATGATTACAGTGTTTACAGTTGATATTAATATGGTTAAACAATTAGTTGTAAAATGCGGATTTAGACCTAATATGGTTAATCTGTCAAAATTGTTAGTTAAAATATTCTCAACAGCTTTGATTGCGGACGGATTACAATCACTAACTATGGATGATATATTACCTGCAAGTGTAACGAATACGCTAAAAGAAATTCCGTTTATTAAACCTGTTATGTCATCTGTAACACAAGGCTTAATAAATGCATTATTAACTCTAAGAATAGGTTGTGTAGCTAGAAAATATTTATTTAAAGATGGAACTTGTATTACTAAAGAAGATATAAGAAGAACAGCATTTAAGGATGCACTTGCATTATATCCTCAAGTTATTGCCGGAACTCTTACATTTATCCCTAAAAAAATTGTTAATCTTTTTAGCAAAAAAGATAAAGAAACAGAAAGTACTAATCAAACAAAATTGATAGAGGGGTAACATTTAAACTTAAATCTCCCATAACTAAAAAAGCACTAAGTGATATTAGCTAGCTTTATTTGATTATTTAAATATGTTGTTGTATAGAAATTTTTTTGCAAAAATTTATTGTATTATTATTCTATATAAAATTAATAATAATTATTTTATGGATTGATATCTACTCAATTAGATTATCAATCCTTTTTTTATTTACATCTATAGTTATTTGTTTTATTCGGTATTTCTTTCCGGAAAAGTCTCGGGTTAAAATTGACAAAACTCTCGGATTGAAAAAGCCGAAAGTCTCGGGTTAAAATTGACAAAACTCTCGGATTGAAATATAATTTGGTTAGAGGAAATGAAATTATGGAACTAAAAGATTATAAAAGTAGAATTATTGATAATAAAATTAATATATATCTTGAAACTTTTGGAGCAATATTAGTAGAAGGCCCTAAGTGGTGTGGTAAAACATGGACTAGTTTACACCATGCAAATAGTGAAATTTTCTTAGCTGATTCAAAAGGAAACTTTAATAATAAGAGATTAGCTATGATGAATCCTGATTTAGTATTAACCGGAGATTCACCAAGACTTATTGATGAATGGCAAGAAGTTCCTCAAATATGGGATGCAATTAGATCTAAGGTTGACTTTTCTAATAAAAAAGGATCATTTATTCTAACAGGTTCTGCATCAGTAAATAAGAATTCATATATTCATACAGGTACCGGAAGAATAGCACATATTAGAATGAGACCTATGTCATTATATGAAAGTGGTAAATCAGATGGTAAAGTTTCATTAAAAGATATATGTAATAATGAGGCACTAGATTGTTTTACAGGTAAAGTTGATTTGATTAACATAATTGATTATATTTTGGTAGGTGGATGGCCTTCGTCAATAAATTTAGAATTAGAAAATGGAATTCTAGTGTCTAGAGAATATGTTAGATCTATAATTAATGAAGATATTTATAAGGTAGACAATATAAAAAGAGATAAACGTAAAATTGAATTATTATTAAGGTCTTTAGCTAGAAATGAGTCTACAACTGTAACTAATACTACTTTAAAAAGAGATATTAAGGATAAAGACTTTGATGATATAAATATTGATACTGTTAGTGATTACTTAAATGTATTTAATTCTTTATATATAACCGAAAATATTCCGCCATTTTCTTCAAATATTCGTTCATCACTTCGTTTAAAACAAAGTGAGAAAAGACACTTTGTAGATCCTTCACTTCCTGCTGCTTTTTTAAATCTTACTAAAGATAAACTACTTGGGGATTTAGAACTCTTAGGATCCTTATTTGAATCACTTGTAGAAAGAGATTTATTAACATATATAGAATCATTTAATGGTAAACTATATCATTATCAAGATTATGACAATAATGAAATAGATGCAGTGATTGAATTAGAAGATGGTGAATGGTGTGCTATAGAAATAAAACTTGGTGCAAATCAGATTGAAGATGCGGCTAAAAATCTTATTAAACTAAACAACAAAATTAAAGGTCAAGGTGGAAAGCCTGCAAAGAGCTTATGTGTTATATGTGGTTTAACTAATGCAGCATATAAAAGACCTGACTCTGTTTATGTGGTCCCTATTACTTCATTAAAAGATTAAGGAATTTTATCAAGTAAATTTTTATACATTAAATACTTTATTATACAA
>CAVEPF010000119.1:5333-13203 GCA_963617645.1 Anaerotignum sp.
GAAATGAAATGGTAATAGAATTTACTTGTTAAATTAAAACAAAATGATTGAAGGTTAAAATTAAAAAAAACATATTGACAAACGATTTCTATTTTTATATAATTATGATGTTGTAACATGCACCACTTAGAAAAGGTTTTAAATAACAATAAAATGTTTACCTTAATAGTGAGTCTTAATAAAAATATTTAAAGGAGGTTTAGCGACATGTACGCAATTATCGAAACTGGTGGAAAGCAAGTTAAAGTAGAAAAGGATGCTGTTATTTACGTTGAAAAGTTAGACGTAGAAGCTGGAGAAACTTACACATTTGACAAAGTTTTATTTGTTGGTGGTGAAAAGACTTCTGTTGGTGCTCCTTATGTTAAAGGTGCTACTGTAACTGCTACTGTTGAAAAGAATGGTCGTGGACCAAAGATTACTATCTTCAAGTATGTTGATAAGACAATGGAAAGAAGAAAGCATGGTCATAGACAATCTTATACAAAATTAACTATTACAAGCATTAATGCTTAATGACTAAGTATACAATCACTAAAAGTGATAATTCTTATAAAATCGAAATTAAAGGACATTCTGAATATGCTGACTATGGCAGTGATATAGTTTGTGCTTCAATTTCAACAGCAGTTTGTTTAACTGCTAATACAATTGATAAATTAGGCTTTAGTTGCAACCTTATAAATAATATTCATAAGGAAGCCTTATATATCATTGAAACTGATATGAAAGAAATAAGTGTTATTAAAGTTATGGAATCTCTTGAGGATTACTTAGATACTATTTCTAGTCAATATCCAAAATACATAAAAAAATCTTAAATAGGAGGTTAATTTACAATGTTATTTTTAGATATACAATTATTCGCATCTAAAAAAGGTGTAAGTTCTACTAAGAACGGTCGTGATTCTGAATCTAAGCGTCTTGGTGCTAAGAAGAGTGATGGCGAATTTGCTACTGCTGGTTCTATCATCTACAGACAACGTGGTACAAAGATTTATCCAGGTAAGAATGTAGGTATCGGCGGAGACGACACTTTATATGCAAAGGTTGCAGGAACTGTTAAGTTTGAACATTTAGGTCGTTCAAAGAAGCAAGTTTCAGTTTATCCTATTGCTGAATAGTAGAATATAAACACCCACTTGCTGGGTGTTTTTTTAAAGAATGGAGAACTCATATGGAATTCTTAGATGAAGTCAAAGTAGAACTTAGAGCTGGAAAAGGTGGAGACGGTATTGTTTCTTATAGAAGAGAATTAAAAGTAGAATATGGTGGCCCTTATGGTGGTAATGGTGGCCGTGGTGGATCTATTATTTTCGTAGGTGATAAAAACTTAAATACTCTTCTTGAACTTAGATATAAAAAAGTAATTCTTGCTCGTGAAGGCGAAAGAGGAATGAAAAAAGGTGCTTATGGAAGAGGCGCTGAAAATACATATATTCATGTTCCACTAGGTACTACTATATATAACGATGATAACCAAAAGGTTATTGCTGATATTACACAAGATGGTCAAGAAGAAGTTATTGCTAAAGGTGGTAGAGGCGGTAGAGGTAATATGGCCTTAGCTACTAGAGTATTAAAGTGTCCTGATTATGCTGAAAAAGGTGAACCAGGTGAACATAAATATATTCGTTGCGAATTAAAAGTACTTGCGGACTGTGGTCTAGTTGGTTTCCCAAGTGTTGGTAAATCTACACTTATTTCAAGTATGTCAAACTGTAAACCAAGAATTGCAAGTTATCACTTTACTACTCTAACACCTAATTTAGGTATGGTAAGAGTAGATGAAGAAAAATCGTTTGTAATGGCTGACTTACCAGGATTAATTGAAGGTGCTTCTCAAGGTGCTGGTTTAGGATTTGAATTCTTACGTCATATTGAAAGATGCCGTGTTATTGTTCACGTAATTGATATGGCAAGTACTGAAGGAAGAGATCCTTATTCTGATTATCAAATTATCAATAATGAACTTAAAACTTATAAGTTAAATCTATCAAATCGTCCACAAATTGTAGTTGCAAACAAAATGGAAATGGACGGAGCTAAAGAAAATTTAGCTAAATTTAAAGAAAAATTACCAAATTTAGAAGTTGTTGAAGTTTCAGCACTAAATCATACTAACTTAGATGAATTAAAATATAAAATATTTAATTTAATTCAAGAAACACCAAGATTTGATTTAATTGAAACTGATGATAAAGATGTTGTAACTTATGAATTTAAAGAAGATGATAAGAAATTCATTATTACACATCCTAGCGATAACTATTTCTATGTTGAAGGAAAATTCCTTGAAAAACCAATGGCTATGACAAATTTCAATCAAGAACAAGCTGTTGAAAAGTTTGTCCGTCGTTTACGTTCTTGGGGCTTAGACGAAGAACTTCGTAAAGCAGGAGCTAAAGACGGAGATACAATCGACGTTATGGGATTTGAATTTGATTTTGCTGATTAAATTTAATAAATAAATTGAGCAAGAAGATAATTTTTGCTCTTTTATTTTACAATTTTTGCGCTTTGTAGTAAAATTAATTTATAAAAGGAGGCTTTGAAAATGAAAGAAGCTAGTAGTATATTATATAAAGTTGGTAATATCATAAATTTGATTGCTATCATACTTGGTGTAATTCTTGCAATTTTATGTTTTGTTTGTTATGGTGGGATTGATAATCAAACAGCTATAGAAATGGGAAAAACATTAACAGAAGCACAAACAACATTTATGGCAGCAGGAATTGCTTTTGTAATTTTTATTATCATTTGGATTGTAGTTTATGTTTTAGCTAAGAGAGCAATTAAAGCATTAAATGATTCAAGTAATTCAATTGCACCACATGTATTAATGATTATTATCGGTGTATTAGGTTCATCAATTTTCTACTTGTTAGGTGGAATTTTTGGTGTTATTGCTGAAAATAGTAACAAATAATCAATTTGGAATGACATTTTGTGATGTTATTCCTTTTTTTACGATTTTATACAATGTTGTAATATTAATTGTTAAAATTTATAAAAAAACAAAAAATCGTGTTTTTATTTTCTTATTAAGAGCAAAAAAAGTGTTATTTGTTGACAAGCGATTATTAAAAATTATATAATATTAGAGGTATGTGAGAAATCACAATGTAATACATAAAAGGAGTTTAATTATGAAAAAATTTGATGTATTAAATCGTTTAGCTGAATGCGGTGTTGTTGCAGTTGTACGTGCAAACACTCCAGAAGAAGCTGTAAATATTGGTAAAGCTTGCACTGATGGTGGCGTAAAAGGTATTGAAGTTACTTTCACTGTTCCTGGTGCTGATAAGGTTATTTCTGCATTAAAGAAAGAAATTTCTGCTGACAAGTTAATTTGTGGTGCTGGTTCAGTTTTAGACCCTGAAACTGCTCGTGCTGCTATTTTAGCTGGTGCTGAATTTATCGTTGCACCTTCATTCAATCCTGAAGTAGCTATGCTTTGTAACAGATATCAAGTTCCATATATTCCAGGAACTCAAACAATTAAGGAAATTGTTACAGCTATGGAATATGGTTCAGATGTAATCAAGGTATTCCCTGGCGATATGCTAGGACCTGTATTCATTAAGGACGTAAAGGGACCACTTCCTTATGCAAACTTAATGCCATCAGGTGGTGTTAACCTAGAAAATGCTGGAGAATGGATTAAGAACGGTGCTGTATGTATTTCATCTGGTTCTCATTTAACAGCTCCTGCTAAAAACGGAGATTTAGCTACTACAACTGAAAGAGCTAAGTTATACGTTGAAGCTGTAAGAAAAGCTCGTGAAGAGTTAAAAGCTAGCAAGAAGTAATAATTTTTTAGGAGGCTTGCTAAATGGTTAGAAGAAGCGAAAAAATTATTACATTTGGCGAAATAATGTTACGTCTTTCAACTCCTGATCATCAAACAATTAACCAAACACATTCATATATTGCCAACTATGGTGGTGGAGAAGCTAATGTTGCAGTTGCTCTTGCGCATATGGGACATAGTACTTATTTTATGTCAAAGCTTCCTCCTAACCAACTTGGTGATGGTGCTATTAGCCATTTAAAGGCTAATGGTGTAAATACTGATTATATTGTTCGTGGATCAACTACTTTAGGTATTTATTTCTTAGAGTCTGGTTTTGGTGGAAGACCAAGTAAAGTTATTTATAACAGAAAACATAGTGCTATTACTCGTATTTCATCTAGCGAATTTGATTTAGATGAAGTATTTGAAGGCGCTACTTGGTTCCATGTTTCAGGTATTTCACTTGCATTAAATGAACGTGTTGCTCAATTTACTTATGAATGCTGCAAATATTGTTCTGAACACAATATTAAAGTTTCATTTGACTTTAACTATAGAGCTAAATTATGGACTATGGAAGAAGCTAGACCTTGGTATCAAAAGATTGTTCCATTTGTTGATGTTATGTTCTGTTCTTTCTGGGATTGTAATACTCTTCTTGAAATTCCTCTAGATGAGAATTTAAAGAATGCTAGTATGCATGAAAAGAGACAAAATGTAATGCCTAAGATGATGGAAAAATACAATGTAAAATATGTATTTGGTACAGATAGAGTCGTTTATAGTGCAACTGAAAACAGTTTAGCTGGATACTATTATTCTAAGGATGATTCTAAACTTACTGATCCTATTAAATTTATGATATTTGATAGAATCGGTGGTGGAGATGCATTTGCTAGTGGAGTAATCCATGGATTATTAAAGGATTATAATGATCCTGAATATGCGGTTAATTGGGGCTTAAATACTTCAGTATTAAAGCATACAATTTATGGTGATGCATGTTTATTAAGTTGTGAAGACATTGAAGAATTTATGAAGACTAATGGTCGAGCAGAGGTACAAAGATAATATGATAGTTGGTAAATTAGATCATTTATATCGTTACAAAGGTATTTCTAAAAATATTGATACTTGTATCAATTATATTTTAGAAAAAGGTATTGATGGACTTTTAGCTTTACCAAAAGGTAAAACTGAAATTGATGGCACAAATGTTTACGTTAATCGTGATACATATGTAGCTAAAGAGAAGAAAGATACTTTCTTTGAAAACCATGAAAATTACATGGATTTACAAGTTGTTTTAAGCGGAAATGAATATTTTGCATATACTGATATTTCAAATCCAGAATTAAAGGTAACAACTGAATATAATCCTGAAAAGGATGTAAGAAAATTTAATGCAGGTGACGTTGACGCTGTTAAAGATAGTCAATGGTTTGTTCTAAACAAAGGTTTTGCACTTGTATATACTGAAGATGTACACTTAGCTAAGTGTGATGTTGACGGTAAGACTGTTGAAAAAGCAGTATTTAAAATTAAAATTGAAAAATAATATTTAGGAGATTTATATAATTATGAAGAATTTAAAACCAAATTCAACTAAAGTCGTAACTATGGGCGAAATCATGTTACGTCTTTCAACACCAATGAACACTCGTTTTGTTCAAGCTAACCAATTTGATATTATCTTTGGTGGTGGAGAAGCTAACGTTGCTGTTTCTTGTGCTAACTATGGCTTAGAAGCTGCATTCATTTCAAAATTACCTGATAACCCAATCGGTCAAGCAGCACTTAACTCATTAAGAAGATATGGTGTTGATACTACTCCAATCGCTCGTGGTGGAGAAAGAATTGGTATTTATTATTCAGAAACTGGTGCTTCAATGCGTGCTAGCCAAGTTGTTTATGATAGAGCTCATTCTGCTATCGCTGAAGCTAAGGTAGAAGATTTCGACTTCGATAAGATTTTCGATGGTGCTGGTTGGTTCCACTGGTCAGGTATTACTCCTGCTATTTCTGATGCTAGTGCTAAAGTATTAGAAGCTGCTTTAAAAGCTGCTAAGAAACATGGTGTAATCGTATCTGTTGACTTAAACTTCCGTGCTAAGTTATGGACAAGCGAAAAGGCTATTTCAGTTATGAAGCCATTAATGCAATATGTTGATGTTTGTATCGGAAACGAAGAAGATGCTCAACTTTGCTTAGGTTTCAAGCCAGATGCTGATGTAACAGCTGGTAAGACTGATGCTGCTGGATACCACAAGATTTTCGAACAAATGGCTAAAGAATTTGGATTCAAGTATGTTGTTTCTACATTAAGAGAATCATTCTCAGCTACACACAATGGTTGGAAGGCATTAATCTATGATGGCGAAGAATTCTATGAATCTAAGCGTTATGATATCGACCCAATCATCGACCGTGTTGGTGGTGGAGACTCATTCTCTGGTGGTCTTATTTATGGTTTGTTAACTAAAGAAACTCAAGGAGAAGCTCTTGAATTTGCTGTTGCTGCTTCTGCATTAAAGCACACTATTAACGGAGACTACAACCTAGTAACTGTTAAAGAAGTTGAAAAGCTTGCTGGCGGAGATGCTTCAGGAAGAGTTCAACGTTAATTATTAATTCTATAATAATTTCGTAGCTAATTTATTAATTTGTTAATGAGGAGATGCGATGCATCTCCTTATTTTTAAAAAGAAGAAAAGAGGAATATAATATGAAATTTGATGTACGTTATGCTAATCATCCAGAAGATTCTAAAAATTATGATACTGAAACATTAAGAAAACATTACTTAATTAAAGAAGTATTTGAGGATGATAATATTTGTTTAACATATTCTCACCAAGATAGAATTATTGTTGGTGGTGTTAAACCTGTAACTAAGTCTTTAAAGCTTGAAGGAAATGATGAAATGCGTTGTGCATATTTCCTTGAAAGAAGAGAATTAGGTTTCATCAATGTTGGTGGAGATGGTTTAGTTACATTAGACGGCGAAACATATTCAGTTAAACACAAAGACGCTATGTATGTTGGTTTAGGTGTAAAAGAGATTGAATTTAAGTCTGTTGATTCAAAGAATCCTGCTAAATTCTATTTATCATCAAGCCCAGCTCATAAATCATACCCTACAGTTTATATTGCTTATACTAAAGAAAATCTAGACTCATTTAAAGGAAATATTAAGGCTGTTGAAGCTATTCATCAACATTTAGGTGATGAAAAACATATGAACAAGCGTGTAATTAACAAGTATTTAAATACTGCTATAGTTGACACTTGTCAACTTGCAATGGGTATGACAGCTCTTGCTGAAGGTTCTTGTTGGAACACTATGCCATGTCATACACATGAACGTAGAATGGAAGTTTACTATTATTTCGATTTTGATAATGAAGATCGTGTATTCCATTTAATGGGACGTCCTGATGAAACTCGTCATATTGTAATTGCTCCTGATGAGGCTGTAATTTCTCCAGCTTGGTCAATTCATGCTGCTAGTGCTACAAATAACTATACATTTATTTGGGCTATGTGCGGTGAAAACCAAGATTATGATGATCAAGATTTCATCAAAACTAAAGATTTAAAATAATTTAGGAGAGTTTTATGTTTAAACAAGAAGATTTTAGATTAGATGGAAAAGTAGCTCTTGTAACAGGAGGTACTTATGGTATCGGTTTTGCTATCGCAAGTGCTTTAGCTAAAGCAGGTGCTCGTATTGCATTTAATGACAGAAATGAAGAAAAACTAGCAGAAGGTATCGCTAATTATAAAAAGATTGGTATTGAAGCTAAAGGTTACATTTGTGATGTAACAAACGAAGAACAAGTAACTAAAATGGTAGCTGATATTGAAGCAGAACTTGGATCAGTAGATATTTTAGTTAACAACGCTGGTATCATTAAGCGTATTCCTATGATTGAAATGTCAGCTGCTGATTTTAGACAAGTAGTTGATATCGACTTAAACGGACCATTTATTATGGCTAAAGCTGTAATTCCTGGAATGATTAAAAAAGGTCATGGTAAGATTATTAACATTTGTTCAATGATGTCTGAA
>CAVEPF010000120.1:0-2230 GCA_963617645.1 Anaerotignum sp.
GGTAATACATATGCACTTCGTAGAGTCTTGTCGTATACAGTAGAATCTGAAGCATTCAATGAATTACTATTTGGAATAAGCTATTTCAATTTTATTGCTAATATTAAAAACAATTTTGATACAGAATATGAAAAAATTGTCGAGTTTATGAATGGTTTACCTCAAAAATTATTTGTAAAAGATGGTCTTCTTAGTAATTTTACTGGGACAACAAGTGAATTTGAATTAGATTATAAAGAAACATTAAAATTCTATGAGTTATTAAACGATACATATAAATCTAATAATAAATTTATATTTGAAAAAGATATAAAAAATGAAGCATTTATAATTAAATCAAATGTAAATTATGTAGCAATGGGCGGTTTTTATATTGAACCATTTATGAAAGAATCTTATTTATTAAATAATTATATCTCAATGGAGTATTTATGGAATAAGGTCCGTATTGAAGGTGGAGCTTATGGCGTAGCGCTTAATATAGATGATTCATATGTATGTTTTAATTCTTATAGAGACCCTAATATTAAAAACACTCTAGAGACATTTAAAAATACAGCAAGATATGTTAAAAATTTAGATATTGATAAAGAAACACTTGATCATATAAAAATTACAACAATTGGTTCGAATAATGAAGCTATGCATAATAAAATGTTAGCCGATATTGCATTTAGGAAAGCTATTTTAGGTATCACTTACGCGGAAACTTTAAACACAAGAAAATTGTTGATTAGTGCAAGTAAAGATGACCTAAAGGCTTGTTATAAAATTATAGATGATGCATTAAATAATAATGCATATTGTGTAATAGGTAACGAAAAAGAAATTCATAAAAACAAAGACTTATTTAAAAATATTATTAAATTATTATAAGGTAGGATTATATGTTAATCGCGCATTCAGTTATAAATACATTAGACTTGTTTAATAAAAAAGTACAAAAATCTAGTCAAGAACTAGATTTTTCTAAAGATTTAACAAATACATATATTAATAAGATAGTAAAAAAAGTGTTAGCTAGTTCTACTAAAAGAAAAGGTAAATTTAATGAATCTTCAAAATTATATAATTTAGTTAAAACTTTTAATAAAGATACAGACTTTGTTTTGTTTAGCCACGAAATTAGTGATTTATTTTTTGAAGAACTAACTAAAGGTGATGCATATGTTAAAACTGACATTTTAGTCTTAGAATATAGAGAAAATAATGATGATGTATTAGCTATTATTTTACTTGAAAATGAAGAAAGTGTTGTTGTTTTAAATGATAATGATAACATTCAATTATCAAAGAGTTTAAATAATTTACCTAGTAGCGTTAATTCTATAAAAACATTTGTATTAATTGATTTAAATAATTATGAGTTTTATTCTAGTGAAAGATTCAAATTAGTTGAAGGAGTAAAGCACAAAATTATTGAGGAAAATATTGTTGATGCAAGTTTTGAAGCTTCTACAAGTGATGTATATAAAACAATAAAAAAAGAAGCTATGGCTATTAGTAATGATGATTCAATTAAAGAAGTTGAGACCTTAGCTAAGTTAAAACAACATATTAATAATCATATTGATAGTCCAAACTTAGATGTGGTAGAACTTGCTGAAGACTTATTTAAGGATAAAAATGATCAACAAGAATTCCTTAATAAAGTTAAATTGAAGGGAATTGGTGAGAATGCTAACCTAGAATATAATCTTGTGAGCAATAAAACACTTAATTCTAAGATTAAAACTGATACAGGAATAGAATTAACCATTCCAAATGATTATTTTTCTGATACTAATAATGTAGAAATTAAAGATAATAGTGATGGAACTTTCTCAATAATTATAAAAAATGTTACAAAGTTGAGCGGTAGATAATATGAAAAAGTTTATATGTTTTTTGTTTTGTTTCATATTACTTGTTATTTCTTCGTGTAATAATGAAGAAAATTTATTAACAAAAGTATATGATTCAACTACAAATGTTAGTCAAGGATATAGAACTGGAGATTTTGACGAATATACAAATTATAATATAGGTTGTTATAGAACATATGGTAGTAGTGGTAGAATATTTACATCTATTTTAGCTACACCTAACTATTTAAATACTGAACAACCTTCTTCAGTTTATAATTTAGAAGCTATTAAAGGCATAAGAAAGATTGAAATTAGTTATTCATCTTTAGCAAATTTTTATCTTTTATATTCTAATGATAAAAGTTATTCTAATAGAATTGATA
>CAVEPF010000121.1:0-425 GCA_963617645.1 Anaerotignum sp.
GATAAGCCTAGTGTTAAACAAATTATACAAATCAAAGAAAAAATTAAGACTGCTGAATATGTTGAAGAATTTTATGATTTAATACCTTCTCTTTGTGAAAATTTAGAATTTTTTAATGGAAATCCAGACGATCCTAGAGGAAAAAGACAAGAATTTTATGATAATTTTACTTTAAGAGAAAATATTCAAAATTGCTTTAATTTTAATGGTAGTAAATATAGTACGAAATCAAAAGAATTTAATTGTGATGGGTTTGAATACTTGAAGTCTTTAAAAGATTTTTACAAAGGCCTTGATAAATCTAATAGTTCTATATGTAATACGTATATTTTTCACAAACATATTGCTAACTTTTATAAAGAATTCTTAAATTATAAAAAAAATAATAAAAAAGAATCATTCAATGATATGATTCGTTATGTTAG
>CAVEPF010000121.1:435-27596 GCA_963617645.1 Anaerotignum sp.
TATGTTAGAGAAGCTTTAAAAGAGAATAATTTTGTTTCAAAATTAAAAGAGAAATATCAATACGGAATAATTGATGAATTCCAAGATACTAACGAACTTCAATTTGATATCTTTAAAACTATATTTTTAACTGATTCGAGTCACCATATTGTTGTAGTAGGAGATCCTAAACAATCCATTTATTCGTTTCAAGGCGCTGATGTTAATGTATACAAAAAGGCTGTAAAAGAAATTGAAGAAAATGGGGGCAAAATATGTGCTTTAAATAAGAATTATAGATCTAGTGAGAATGTTGTTAAAATATGTAATTCTTTATTTGAAAAATTTGAATTTAAAGACCCTGAGTTTTCAGGCTCTAGATTTAAAAACAAAGAAGAAAATGATAAAGATATTTATGAAACAAAGTATTTAGGCTCTACTTCTAAACCTTTATATATTTTAGGATATAATGAAGAAAAATTTGATCAGTATGATTTTGCGCGCGCAATATGTGAACAAATAATTGACTTTACAACTTTTGTAGGAGATAAAACAAAACTTCAACTTATAAAAGATGGTGTAGAGTATAATACAACATTTAAAGATTTTACTATTCTTTGTCAAAAGAAGAAGGAAATGGAACCGATAAAATTAGCTTTAAAAAAAGCAGGTATTCCCTATATTCAATATAAAAATGATTCACTTTTTAGAGGTGTAGAAATAAAAAATGTTATAGCATTGCTAGAAGCTTTAACAATAGAAGATTTTACAAATAACAATCGTAAATATTTTTATAAAGTATTAAAAACACACTTTTTCGGTTATAGTTTAAATGAAATTAATGACCAAAAGTTTTCTTACGATAGCGTTTATGAAATGGAATTATTAAATAAATGGCGCGCTCTAATTGGTAGCACTACATATGAAGCCTTATTTGATGAAATATTAAATGAATCTAATTTATATAATAACTTAAAGGGGCCTAAAAATATTGAAACAATAAGTATGTATAAACAAATTTTCTCATATTCACTTGATTTTTTATTAGAGGGAAATAATTTATCTGATTTAGTAATCAAGTTAAAAAAGTTATCTGAAGATATTGATAGTGATGAAGAGGGAAAACTTGTAGCTAAAGGATCAGATTTTAATGCAGTACAAATTATGACGATGCATGCATCTAAAGGTTTACAATTTCCAGTTGTAATCTTGGCATCAGTTGGTAAAGAAAATGATCAATTAGAAGTTTCAACAATTCATGACCCTAAACCTAAGCTAGTTTATAATAAAACTGATATAGCAAAGTATGAACAAAAAGAAGAATATAAGAGATTATTTTATGTAGCTTATACGAGAGCTATGAATATGCTTATATTACCACTACTAACTAATTCTAAACTTAAAGATAATACTTTTGAAGCATTATTAAGAAATGTAATATTAGAAACTATAGATAGTGAAAAAGAACTAGTTAATGTATGTTCATATAACAAGACTAAATACGATGATTTGTTGAGTCAAACTAAAGAAATTATGAAACATACTAGTGAAAATACAAATATTAACGAATGTGAAGAAGAGAATGCTATTAAACAAAATAAAGAATTAATAAAGAAATCATTCAATAAATCAATTTATAAACATTCTTACACATCTTTATCTCATCCTAAAGGTGAGATAGATTTAGAGAATGTAGAAGGCGAAGAATTGACAGGCCTTGATTTTGATAATAATTCTGCCGTGATTGAACAAGATTACAATACAATACTCGAAAAACCTAAAGATTATTACAAAGGATACCCTAAGGGGAGTACTATGGGTACACTTATTCACGAAATATTTGAGAACTTAAAATTTAGTTCATATAGTGTAGGATTAGAAGAACTTGTAACATCAACGTTTAAACAATATGGTTTTGAAACAAAAGAATCTAATATAGATAAGACTTGCGATATTGTTAAAAATACTATGGAAGCTAAAATTAAATTTTTAGGTAAAGATAATAAAATTATAGAATTAAATGTTTTAAATATTAAAGAAGAAGATAAACTTAGTGAAGCTGAATTTAATTTTAATTTAAATAACACTGTACTTAATAATTATTGTAATGGTTTTATTGATTTACTATTTAAGTTTGATGATAAGTATGCAATTATTGACTGGAAAAGTGATAATCTAAATGAGGTTTTTGATTCTTATGCAAGTAGTGACTCTATTAAATATCAAGTAGATGATAGATATTCAATACAACGTGTTCTTTATTCTTATTGCTTGATTAATTGGCTTAGTACAAAGTATCTTAATATGAGTAAAGATGAAATTTTTAAAACATATTTTGGTGGTATTTATTATGTATTTGTTAAAGGAACTGTTTTAGATTTTGGAAACGGAATTTATGGTCAAACTTGGAAAAACTATAAAGAATTAGAAGAAGAATATAACAATATTTTAAAGAAATGTGTAAGAGGCGAAAGATGATTGGTTTAAATGAATTTAATAATTTATTATTTAAATATGGTTTTTTACATGAAGTTTGGGCTTATTCTATTTCTCTAATTAATGACACTCTAAAGGATAAATCTATAAGTCTAGATATATCTAAATTGTTTTCTATATATTTTTCTTTAGTAGATGACGGCAATATTTGTATGTCTCTAGATAAAGATATTCTTAAGGATAAATGGTTAGACAAAGTTTGTCAAACTAAAAATTCTAGTTTAGATAGTGATCAATATGATCAAAATGATTTTGAACTTATTATGAATGAATCAAATTACATAATTGATAATTATTTAGATAAAATAAATACATTAGATGAATTAATTGGTGAAAACAAATTATTCTTAATTGATAATAATTATTTATACATACGTAAATATTTAGAAGAAAGAAATACAATTATTACAAATATAGAAAGATTGTATAGTGTTACTTTTGGTTCTCACAATGATTTTTCATACAAGAACTGTGTAGATTCTTCTTTTACACTAAGCCGCGGTCAAGAAGAGGCTGTGAATGTAGGAGTATTAAAAAACTTAATTATAACAGGGGGACCTGGAACTGGTAAAACTACTTCAATTTTGTTCTTATTATTAAATATTCTTGAACAAGATTATGATACAAAAATATTTTTAATAGCACCTAGTGGAAAAGCTTCAAGTAGAATGAAAGAAAGTATTTTAGGTGGTTTAAGTAGGTTAACAGATACTTATAAAGAAAGACACACAAATATAATTAATAAAATTAACAATCTTGAAGAATCGACTATTCATAGACTTTTAGGTGTAGATCCTAATAGTCCTAGGTTTAAATTTAATAAAGATAATTTGTTATCAATCGGTGTTTATATAGTTGATGAAGCTTCAATGATTGACATAAATATCTTTTCTGCCTTATTAGAAAGTATTCCTACAAATAGTAGAGTTTATATAATGGGTGATAAAAACCAATTACCATCCGTTGATTGTGGTGCAGTTTTTGAGGGATTACTTAATAAAAAATCATTAAAAGAAAATATTGTTGAATTAGATGAATCAAAACGTTTTATAAAAGGTTCGCCTATTTATAATTTAGCTAGTGATATCAATTGTGGTAAAGAATTAGATATTAATCAAGACTTATGGCTTAATCCTGATGATTTTACTATTCAAGAGCACAACAAAGGTGAATACCCGATTTATTATTACAATGATCTTTTAGGACAAGACAAAGCAAATATCAATAACATAATTAGTTTATGGCATCAAAAGTTTTATAAAGACTTAAAGGAAAGATCGAAAAACCTTGATATTAATGACTATAATAAAATGAAAGAATTATTTGAATATTCTGAAAAGTCAAAAATATTATGTTCAGAAAATAACGGTTTTCGTGGCGTTAATAATATTAATTTACTTGTAAGAAAAATAAGTAATCAAAATAAACGTTTAAATGTCTTTAGTGAGGGCGAAATTGTAATGATTCAAAAAAATGATAAAGCCTTAGATTTATATAATGGTGACTCAGGACTAATTGTTAAATTTATAGATGATGATACTTTATATTTTATGGTAAAGAAATCCACAAAATTACTTGAAAAAGATGAATATAATAAAGATAAAATATTTAAAATTAAAGATTATGTTTTTTATCCATTACGATTAATCTCTCGTGATTTAATTGATTTAGCTTTTGCAATAACAATACATAAATCTCAAGGCTCTGATTATCCATACATTTTAGTCATTTTACCGGCATCAAAAGAACATCCTTTAGTAAATAGGCAAATAGTATATACAGCTATAACTAGAACAAAGGGGTCAACATTTATTTATTCAAATTTAGAAACACTAAATAAAGCTAGTGTTACTGTTTTAAAAAGAGATACAAATATAGTATAATTTAAATGAGGTTTTTATTATGAATTATTATATTGTTGGAAAAATTTTAAATACTCATGGCTTAAAAGGTGAACTTAGAGTAAAAGATGACTCTGATTTTGATAGATTTTATGAAGGTTCTGTTTTATATATCTTATATAAAGAAGAATATATAAAAGTTGTTGTTAAACAAGCTAAAGATGATTTTAAAGGAAATCTTTTCGTTATATTTAAAGATCTTTATGATATTAATCTAGTTGAAAAGTATAAAGGCTGTCTTTTATATGTTGCAGAAAAAGACCAAGGAGATTTACCTGATGGCTTAAATTATTTACATGAGATTATTGGTAAAAATGTATATAATGAAAAAAATGAACTTAAAGGTGTTTGCACTAAAATGTTAGAATCAAGCCAAGGCTACATCATGGAAGTTAAAGGTAAAAATTCTAAAGGATTAGTTCCTTTCTTAAGAGGAGTATTCATTGATAAAGTAACTGATGAAGGAATTTATATTAAAGAAATAGAAGGTTTCTTTAATGAAAATTAAGATTTTAACTCTTTTTCCTAAAATGTTTGAAGGGTTTTTAAGTGAGTCTATTATAAGTAGGGCCATTTTAAAAAACAAAGTAGAAGTTGAAGTTATTGATTTTAGAGAATATTCGGCAGATAAACACCATCATGTTGATGATACACCTTATGGTGGTGGCTGTGGTATGGTTTTAAGATGCGATATTATAGATAAATGTCTTTTAGATCATAAAACTAGTGCATCACATATTTGTTTAATGTCGCCACAAGGTAAAACGTTTAATCAAGAAAAAGCTATTGAACTTAGTCAAAAAGAAGAACTAATACTTATATGCGGGCATTATGAAGGTTTTGATGAACGCATTAGAGATTATGTTGATGAAGAAATTTCTATTGGAGATTTTGTTCTAACTGGCGGAGAGTTAGCCGCAATGACTATTAGTGACGCAGTAATTAGACTTCTTGACGGCGCAATAAAAGAAGGTTCTTTTAAAGATGATTCTTTTTATAATGGTCTCCTTGAATATCCTCAATACACAAGACCGCAAGTCTATAAAGGAAAAGAAGTTCCTTTTGTACTTCAAAATGGAGATCATGAAAAAATTAGAATATATAGAATGAAAGAGTCTTTAAGAAAAACATATTTAAGAAGAAAAGATTTATTAGAGAAAAAGGTACTTACAAGTGAAGAAAAGAAATTACTTGATGAGGTTATCTTTGAGGAGGAAAATAAATGAGAGTAGATTTAGGACCTAAAACATTAAGTATACCTATGCCAGTTTTTATTATCGGAACTTATAATGAGGACGGTAGTGCTAATGCAATGACTGCTGCTTGGGCTGGTATATATGATACAAATAAAGTTTTTGTATCTTTAGCCGAACATAAAACTTGTGATAATTTTAAGCGTACAGGCGCTTTTAGTGTTTCTTTTGGAACAGTTGAAGAAGTTAAGGCATGTGATTATGTAGGATTAGTATCAGGAAATGATGTAAAAGACAAAGTTTCTAAATGCAAGTGGACTGTTAGCAAAGGAAAATTTGTGGATGCACCTATATTTGAAGAATTAAAAGTCACTTTAGAATGTAAAGTAAGTGATGTTATTGAAAATGAAGATGGTATTAAACTTGTTGGTGAAGTTTTTAATGTAAGTGCATCAAGTGATGTTCTAACTAATAACAAAATTTCAATTGAAAAAGTAAACCCAATCGTTTTTGATTCTGAAGGGCATAAATATTTTTCTATTGGAACCTCTGTGGCTGATGCATTTAAGATAGGAAAAGAAATAAAATAATTCAAATTTTCGAGCAAATGAAAATTTAAAATTCATATTGCAAAAAATGTTCATATATGCTAAAATACATAAGTCTTTAAGACAAAGCACATTATTCCGCTACATAGTCTTGAATTATGCATGAATTTTGGTAGATATAAAGGAGAATTTATTATGGCAAAAGGTCAAGCTTTAATTGATGAAATTACAGCACAATATCTAAAGAAAGACGTTCCTGATTTCCGTCCAGGAGATACTGTTAAGGTAAACGTTAAGATTGTTGAAGGTGAAACTCACCGTATCCAAGCTTTCGAAGGATTAGTTATTAAGAGACAAGGTCATGGAGTTTCTGCTACATTTACAGTTCGTAAGATGTCTTACGGTGTAGGTGTTGAAAGAACATTCCCAGTTAATGCACCAATCATTGATAGCATCCAAGTTATCCGTAAGGGTAAAGTTCGTAGAGCTTATCTTGGTTACATTCGTGGTCTTTCAGCTAAGGCTGCTCGTATTGACGAACGTCGTTAATCAATCTTTAGATAAAAAAGAGTCTAATTTGTTAGGCTCTTTTTTCTTTTTATGTTATAATTAAAATATAGAATGTTCATAAAATGTTCATATAAATTTTTATATTAGAATATATAATAAATAAGGAGGCTTATATGGAAGATAATTCGATTTTCGAGCCACGAAAACTGTATGAAACTAAGTTCAAAGAGGAATTCAATAAGAATTCAGACGAATATTTTGAATCTTTAGTTACAAAGTCTGGTATTAGCAAAGACGAAAATAGAGCTCTTGTTAAAAAATACAGGGAAGCTTTAAGTAATAAGAACACTGCACTAAAAAATGCAAATAAAACTAAAACTTTAAAAACTTTGTGTATTGTTTTTTCAGTAATTTTAATTTTATTTGGTTTCGTATTTTTAGCTATGTCTACTCTAAGTATTGTTGCACGAATTATCATAAGTGCAGTAGCTATAATAATTGGTGGAGTACTAATATATTTAGCTATCAAACTTAATAAAAAAATAAAGGAACAAGATAAAATTACAAGTAAATACGACGTAGAGTGTAAAAAATTGCTTAACGAATGTTATAAGTCAATGGAACCATTAAATGCGCTATATGATTGGACTATTTGTCAAGATATTATGGAAAAGACCACTCCACTTATTGATTTAGATCCATATTTTGATCCAAATAAATTTGAGTATATGCATGAAAAATATAAATTTGAAGATAGTGTTAACAAAAATCAAAGTACAAATTATGTTTTAAGTGGTAATATCAATGGTAATCCATTTTTAGTTTTAAATACATTTAATACCGAAATGGGTAAAAAAACATATACTAATTCAATTGTTATTCATTGGACTACAACTGAAAGAAATTCTAAAGGTGAAACACGTACTGTAAGTCATAGTCAAACTTTAACTGCAAGTGTTACTAAACCTTGTCCTACATATTTTTATGACACAAGACTTGTATACACAAATGATGGTGCACCAAATTTGAAATTCTCACGTCTACCAACAGTTAAATCTAATTTATCAGATAAAGACATTGAGAAAATGGTCAAAAAGGGTGAATCAGATCTTCAAAAGATGACTGAAAAGGCTGTTACAAAAGGTGGCACATTTAATGCAATGGCTAATACAAAGTTTGAAGTAATGTTTAATGCGTTAGATAGAAATAACGAAAAAGAATATAGACTTATGTTTACACCTCTAGCACAACAAAATATTACAGATTTACTTCAAAATAGTCCATATGGGGATGATTTTGCATTCTATAAAATTAATTATCTAAATTATATTTTCTCTAAACATTCTCAAAGTCAAAACTATAAAATTAGTCCTTATGAATTTGTGGATTATGATATAGATAATGCTAAAACTAAGTTCTTAAGTATAACTTCTAAGTTCTTTAAAGGTTTGTATTTTGATTTAGCTCCATTACTTGCAATACCTTTATATCAACAAACTAAAACAGAAGAATATATTTATGAAGAATCATACGAGGCATATAACACTCGTTATGAACAAGAAACTTTAGCAAATCAATTTGATGTTAATCTTTTAAAACATCCTGATAGTTCAACAAATGTAATTTTAAAATGTGAACTAAATTCAAAAGATGAAGACACAGATTACATTACTATAACTGCTCATTCTTATAAAGCTATTAGACATGTTGATGTTATCTCTAAAATGGGTGGAGATGGTTGTATGCATAACATTCCTGTTACATGGTATGAATATGCGCCTCTTGAAAAGAAGACTAATATGGCTATGAGCAAGATTGATACAACTAGAAATAAATTTAACAATTCAAATGAATTAATAAATAAACTTGCTAGTAATAAGAAACTAGTATTTGAACGTGGTCTTATATCTTACATTGTATCTAATGAAATTAGTTCAATGAAAGATATCAAAGATAAAATTAATAAAAATAAAGGAGAATAATTATGGCAAACGGATTAGATGAATTCGAAGACGAGGTTAGTGCAGGAAGAGACGTACGTGTTATTAATAAGCGTATTCCTGTAAAAGTAGGCGTTGGTTCTACAATATTTCAAGTAATACTATGGTGTTTAGGTATTATTCCTGGTGTTGTTTTCTTATTTATGAAGATTAAAGCAGGAACATATTTACGTCAACTTGAACAAAAATTACAACATGATGCATCTACTATTGATAACTATCTTGAACAAAGAGTTGTTATTCTTACAAATGCAGCTAAGCTTCTTGATAAATCTATTGATTTAGATAAAGAAACATTCACTCAAATTGCAAAATACAGATCTGGAAATGCAAACGATGAACAAAGAAATGCAGTTGCAGGACAACTTGAATCAATTGGTAATTCTATTAATGTAGCATTCGAAAATTATCCTGATTTAAAGAGTCATCAAGAATTAAGAGATTGCATGCAACAAAACTCTTATCTTCAAAAAGAAATTACAGCTGCTAGAGAAGTTTATAACGATACTGTTAATAGATGGAATAGTGATATTCAAGCATGGCCTACAAAGATGATTGTAGCTGCTAAAGCCGGATATACAACTCGTGTTCCTTTCTCAACAACTGATGAAGTTAGACAAAAGGCTCGTGAAGTTTTATTTTAAGAAAATGGTCTCCTAAATTAGGAGACTTTTTTCTAAATATATTTATTTAGAGGATTTATATGGAAATTAAAGAAGAAATTGAAAAGTATCAAGAAGAATATAAAAATGTTTTAGAAAAACTCGATCAAAAATATAATCGATTAGAATATTATGTTAGTGTAAAAACATTAAAATTAAATGAGGGCATAATAGGTTTTTTTTATCAAACAATAGATAACGAATTTGTAAGTGAAGAAGCTTGTTTACGCCTTTACGGATTTTTACAAGCTTTATTTGTATCAATTGATGCTATATACACTTTAAGTGTTGCACTTACAAACAGTAAAAACTTTGTTAGAATAAATGATAATCCTACTTTACGTGAATTAAAATACATTAGAAATGATGTAGTAGGACACCCTACAAATAGAATTGTAAAAAGAAATGTAGTTTATTGTACATTAAATCCTTTAGATATTGAAAAATATTCTTTTAAGTATCAAATCCATATGGAAGAAGAAAAAGAAAGAGAAAGATCTGTTTATTTTTTACAAGTATTAAAAGATTATTATTTAGAATCTACTAGATTACTTGATAACTTATATAATTATCAAGAAGTACATACAACTACGATTTTATCAGATGATGTTTACTATATGATTAATGCGTTTTTATCTGGAAGTTCAGTGAATAATGAATTAAAAGATTTACGAGTTAATTTAGATAAGATTTATCCTAATAAAGATTTACGTGTTAAAAAGAAGATTGATCTATTATTTAAGATAAACAAATTACCACATACTCCACTTAATAATTACACTTATGTAATACATTTACAAAAATTGTATCGTGATATCGCAAGTCTTGAAAAAGTTGATATTAATAATATTAAAATTACTAACATTCCACTAGAAATAAAAGGGTTAAGGAAACTATTTAAAAATGGAAAATATTATGATTTGCTTGAAATTCTAAAAAATCATAACAATCCATCATTTAATCAAGCTTTAAATAAAATTATAACTATTGCAAAAAAAGAAAATAATACTAATGCTAGATTTTTCTTTGAAGAAATTAGAAAAAGAATGTCTAAGAACATGTATGATGAAGCATATGCACTAGAAGCTTTACTTAAAGATATTAGATAACTTACGATAATTTCCCATAATTTGTATATATTTGTACGATAAATAAATTCTAAAATATAGATGTCTTAAGAGATTAAGACAAAAAAAATAATAAACAAAACACTAAAATTTTAATCTTTCTGTATATTTTTTTCATACATAACTCTCCCTTTAATATTTAAATATACAGAGAACCCCTCTTAGACTAAGACCTTTCGTCTTAGTCTTTTTTATGAATTTAACTAAAAAAAGAATTTTTTATAATTGTCAAAAACAATATTTTTAGTTCTACATAAAAAGTAGAAATGACTATTAAACTATGTTATAATTAGTAAAAAGATTTACAAGCGGGTGATATTATGGCTTTATATTTAAATCAAGATAATAGTAAGTTTATTTCATATGCAAATGATGATATTTTTGTTGATAAAAGTATGTTATTAAGTGTATGTAATAAAAATTTAAATAAAGAATCTGTTAAATACATGTGTGTCACTCGCCCACGTCGTTTTGGTAAAACTATGGCTTTGTCAATGCTAAATGCGTATTATTCTAAAGGGTGTGACTCCAATGAACTATTTAAAGGGTTTAAAATAGAGAATGATGAAACTTATTTAACACATTTAAATAAACATAATGTTATTTGGATTGACATGTCTAGTCTTTATACTGATATTAAAGATAAAAATATATTTGTAACAGAATTACAACTTGAATTAATTGATGATTTGAAAGCAATTTATAATGATATTTTAACTGATAAAGAAGATACTTTAAGAAAATGTTTTAGTAAAATCAAATCCAATACTAGTGATCGTTTTATTTTTTTAATAGATGAATGGGATGTTATATATAGAGAACAAGAAAATAATGCAAAGTTATGCGAAGAATATACTGAGTTTTTAAGAAATTTATTTAAATCAAGTGATGTATCATCTTGTATTGATTTAGTATATATGACAGGTATACTTCCAATAAAACGTTATTCTACTCAGTCAACATTAAATATGTTTAAAGAATATAATATGATTAATTCAAGAACAATAAACAAATTTATTGGATTTACTGAAGATGAAGTAATAAAGTTATGTCAAAAATATAACAGAGATTTTAATGAAATTAAAGCTTGGTACAATGGGTATAACTTAAATGGTGTTGCCTTGTATAATCCTAAGTCTGTCGTTGAGACTATAATAAATGGTGAATGCAGTGATTATTGGACACAAACATCAGCTATTGAAGCCGTAACTGATTACATGAATTATGATAATGGGGAATTAAAAGATATAATTGCTAAAATGATTGTTGGCGAATCTGTAGATGTTGATGTTTCACTTTTTGAAAACGATTTAACTAAAATAGATTCTAGGGACGCAGCACTTACTGTATTAATTCATTTAGGCTATCTAGCATATGACAACATTGAAAAAAAGTGCTATATACCAAATTTTGAAATAAGACAAGAATTTGAACGCGCTCTTAGAAAACTTAATTGGGGTGATTTATATAATCCTATTTCTAATTCAAAGAAACTTTATGATGAGACATTAAAAGGTAATACTAATTTTATTAATCAAGTATTTGATCAAAATCATAAGGAACTCGCAGGTCCGTTTAATAAGAATAAAGAAGATATATTAGGAGTTATCACATTAATTTCTTATTATAGTGTTAAACAATTCTATGATATACATAAAGAAGTTAATACTACTTTAGGTAGAGCTGATATTGTATTTATACCTAAAGACAATAATCATATCCCTATGATAATAGAACTTAAGGTTAATTCAACACCAGATGAGGCTATAAAACAAATTAAAGATAAAGAATATGTTAATACGCTAGGAACATACAAAGGTAATGTATTACTACTTGGTATATCATATGATTCAAGTAGTTTAAAACATAATTCTAAAATTGAATATATTAATAGATTATGCTAGAGGGTTCCTCTGGCTTTTTTACTAATATTATTTGCTTTAAATACTTGGTATTGTTTAATTTAGAAATGATTAAAATTTAAAACAATAATTATGATAGAAAACTTTAATTTAATTTTTACTAGTTTACTTACACTAAAAATGTGTAAAGAAAATTAATTTTTTATTGAAAAAAAATCTTAATGTGATAAAATATTAAGGTATTTTTTATTATATGAAAGAAGGATAACTATGAAAATTAGAAATATTGCAATTATCGCTCACGTTGACCATGGTAAAACAACATTAGTTGACGCTTTATTAAAATGCTCACATACTTTTAGAGAAAATCAACAAGTTGAAACTTGTGTTATGGATAGTAACCAACTTGAACGTGAAAGAGGTATTACAATTTTATCTAAGAATACAGCTATCAAATATAAAGATTACAAGATTAATATTCTTGATACTCCAGGACACGCTGATTTCGGTGGAGAAGTTGAACGTATTATGGGAATGGTAGACGGAGTTGTTCTTGTAGTTGATGCGTACGAAGGTACAATGCCTCAAACTAGATTCGTTTTAAAGAAAGCTCTTGAAGCTGGTCATAAACCAATTGTTGTAGTTAACAAGATTGATAAACCAAGTGCTAGACCTCAACAAGTCGTTGATGAAGTATTAGATTTATTAATTGAACTTGGTGCTGATGAATCACAACTTGAATTCCCTGTTATTTATACATCCGCAATCAATATGACTTCAAGCGAATCAAGTGATGCAAGTGATCAAAAACCTGGTATGGATCCATTATTCAATATGATTATTGATTATGTTCCAGAACCTGTTGATAATTCAAGCGAACCATTACAATTCCAACCTGCAATTCTAGATTATAATGATTTCGTAGGTCGTATTGGTATTGGTAAAATTTCTCGTGGTACAATTAAGGCTAATCAAATGGCTACATGTATTAGAAGAGATGGTTCATACACTTCTTTTAGAGTTCAAAAATTATATACATTCTTAGGTCTTGATAAGATTGAAACAGCTGAAGCTTATGCTGGTGATATTGTAGCTATTTCTGGTTTATCTGATATTTATATCGGTGAAACTGTATGTAATCAAGGCGAAGAAGAAGCTCTTCCTTTAATTCAAGTAAGTGAGCCTACACTTCAAATGACTTTTGGTACTAACACTTCTCCTTTCTGTGGTCAAGATGGTAAACTTGTTACTGCATCAAAAATTGATGAAAGATTAAATAGAGAAATTCAAAAGGACGTATCTTTACGTGTTAAGCGTTTAGGTACAAGCGAAGAATGGATTGTTTCAGGACGTGGAGAATTACATTTATCAGTTCTAATTGAAACTATGCGCCGTGAAGGATATGAATTCCAAGTTTCAAGTCCTAAAGCTATTATGAAGGAAATTGATGGTGTTAAATGTGAACCATACGAAGAAGTTACTGTTGAAGCTCCTAGTGATGTAATTGGATCAGTAATCACATTACTTGGTGAAAGAGGCGGTGTTATGAAAGATATGAAAAACACTGAGACTCAATCTAAAGTAATTTTTGATATTCCTGCTAGAGGCTTAATTGGTTTCAATACTGAATTCATGACTGCTACAAAAGGTTATGGTATTATTTCTCACTCATTTAGTGATTACCGTCCTATGGCAAGCTTAACACTTGGTAAGCGTAGTCTAGGTGCTTTAGTAAGTATTGCTAAAGGTAGTGCTACTGCATATTCGTTAGGACACCTTGAAGATCGTGGTACTATGTTTATTGAACCAGGCGAAGAAGTTTACGAAGGTATGATCGTAGGACAATCTAATAGAGATTTAGATATGGCTGTTAACGTTGTTACTGCTAAACAACAAACAAATACACGTTCATCAAATAAAGATATGACTGTAGTATTAAAGAGACCACTTCAATTATCTCTTGAACAATGTCTTGAATATATAAACGATGATGAACTTGTTGAAGTTACTCCTAACCATATTAGATTACGTAAGAGAATCCTTGATACTCAAACTCGTAAAAAATGGGATGCTAAACAAAAAGACGCTGAATAGTATTTATGACTACGTGAAAAAACGTAGTCTTTTTTTAACACATAAACACTCGAGTTATTGTTTTAAATATTGTATGTGATAGAATATAGAAAAAGGAGAATGTATAAATTAATTATACATATTTAAATATGAAAAGATATAAAGTTGGAATTATTGGTGCTACCGGGATGGTAGGACAACGTTTTGTGACTCTTTTAAAAGATCATCCTTATTTTGAGGTTACAGTTCTTGCGGCATCTAGTTCAAGTGCTGGTAAAAAGTATATTGATGCAGTAAATAATAGATGGAAGATGAACGTTGAAATACCATCATATGCTAAAGATTTAGAAGTTTTAGACGCTTATCAAGATAAAGAATATATTGCTAAAAATGTAGATTTTATTTTTTGTGCTGTAAACATGAAAAAAGATGAAATAAGGGCTTTAGAAGAGACTTATGCAAAGTTAGAGTGCCCTGTTGTATCAAATAATAGTGCTTGTCGTAATATAGATGATGTCCCAATGATTATACCGGAAATTAATTACGCACATTTGTCTGTTATTGAATCTCAAAAAAAGAGACTTGGAACAAAAAGAGGATTTATAGCAGTTAAAAGTAATTGTTCATTACAAAGTTATGTGCCTCTTCTTGCACCTCTAAAAGAATACGGTATAGAAAGTGTGTTTGTATCAACTTATCAAGCAATATCTGGTGCTGGTAAAACTTTTGATACTTTCCCTGAAATTATCGATAATACAATACCTTATATAGGCGGGGAAGAAGAAAAAAGCGAAATTGAACCTCTTAAAATCTTTGGTAATGTTGTGAACAATAAAATTGTAAATAATAGTGATATAAAAATTTCTGCGCAATGTGTTCGTGTTGCTGTAAGTGATGGACATTTAGCAACTGTATTTGTAAAATTTAAACATAAACCAAATCAAGAAGAAATTATAAATAAGTGGAATAGTTTTAAATCAGAGATTGAAGAATACAATTTACCATCTTCACCTAAAAAATTCATTACTTATTTCAATGAGTCAGATAGACCTCAACCTAAATTAGATAGAAATATTTATAATGGTATGGGAATAAGTGTTGGACGTCTTAGAGAAGATAATATTTTTGATTATAAATTTGTCGGCCTTTCTCATAATACAATAAGAGGAGCTGCCGGAGGAGCTATCTTACTTGCTGAACTTTTAGCATATAAAGGATATTTTGATTAATGAATTCTAAAATTTTGTGTATAGATTTACATGGATTTAAAAGAAAAGAAGCTAAAGAATATTTATATCAAAAAATGTTTGAAGCACAAAAACAAAATATTAAATCGTTTAAGATAATACACGGATATAATAATGGTACAATAATAAAAAATTGGTTAAAATCTAGCAAAGAATTGAAAGAAAAATTTAATGTTAAAGAAATATTTGATGATCCAACAAATTCAGGATCAACTTATATCAATTTATTTTGAATAACTAGTGTGAAAAACGCTAGTTTTTCTTTTAAAAACACAATTTAAAAAATGAATATCAAATAATTAAGCATAATATTTTGATTTTGCGTTCTAAAATTATACAATATACAAAACGGAGGTTTATAATGGATAAAAATATTGCAAAAAAAGTATTATTAGAAGCACTAACTACCGGTGCTGATTATGCAGAGATATTCTTTGAAAATACCTATAAAGGTAGCATAAATTATCTTTCAAAACATCTTGAAAGCATTGATAATGAAGAATTATATGGTGTAGGTTTAAGACTTCTTTTAGATGATAAAGAAACTTATGGCTACACAAATGATGTTTCTTTAAACGGTCTACTTGTTTTAGCTAAAAAAGTTAAGAGTGGTTTTGACTCAAAACAACAAATATTTGATTTTGATTTTAAAGATGAAGAAAAAAGAGACTGTGTTTCTATTAAACGTTTAAGTAAAGATATTTCTTATTGTGAAAAAATTCCTTATTTAAAGGAAGTCTCTGATGCTATATACTCATATTCTGACTTAATCAATCAAGCTAAAGTATGTCTTGAAGAAGTAAGTCAAGAAGTAACTATTTACACAAGTGAAGGAAAGTGTGTAAAAGATATACGTAATCAACAAAGAATAAATGCTACCGCATTCGCAAGCGATGGTGTTAAAAGTCAATCTATTAGAAGTAGTATTGGCGGAAACTTTGATTTAGATGAATTTAAGAATAAAGATTTAAAAACATTCGGTTATGAACTAGCAAAATCTTGTGTAACTATGTTAAATGCTAAAGATATGGTTGGCGGAGTATATCCTGTTGTTGTTCATAATGGATTTGGTGGTGTATTATTCCATGAAGCTTGTGGACACTCACTTGAAGCTACAAGTGTAGCTAAAGGTTTATCAGTATTCTCTGGCAAAGTTGGTGAAAAGATTGCCTCTAGTGTAGTAAGTGCAGTTGATGACGGAACTTTATTTGGCGAATGGGGAAGTTTAAATTATGATGATGAAGGAAATCCTACAAGAAAGAATGTTTTAATTGAAAACGGAATTCTTAAGGGGTATATGATAGATAAGAAGAACGGAAGAACTATGAAACAAAACCATACAGGAAGTTCTAGAAGAGAAAATTATAAATATTCACCTACTAGCCGTATGACAAATACCTATATTGCAAACGGAACATCATCTTTTGATGATATTATAAAATCCACAAAATATGGTTTATTTGCTAAAAGTTTAGGTGGAGGATCTGTTAATCCTTTAACTGGAGAATTCAATTTTGCAGTTAATGAGGGCTATATGATTGAAGACGGTAAAATTACAACTCCGGTTCGTGGCGCAACTTTAATTGGAAATGGTTCTAATGCACTTAAAAATATTGATATGGTTTCAAATAATATGACATTTGGACACGGTGTATGTGGCTCTTTATCTGGCTCTATTAGTGCAAACGTAGGAGAACCAACAATAAGAATTTTAAATATGACAGTTGGTGGAAACGGAGGAAATAAATAATGGATTTTAATAAATTAATTTGTGCGTGCAAAGAAAATGGTATTAACGATGTAGAAATACTTGTTAAGCGTGAGGCTAGCGACTCTTTTTCGTTATTTGATTTTTCTGTTATTGATAATAAAACTAACGATTCTAATTATGCTAATATTAGAGCTAAAATTGGGGATAAACTTGTTTCATATTATGCTGAAAACTTAAATGATCTAAATATAGCTCATATAGTCAAATCTTTAAAAGATATGGCATCTGTATTAGAGTCAAGTTCTAATTCTAGTTTTGCAAGTGATACTAACAAAGTTAATTATAGCTTTAACTTAGATAATGATTTTCATAAATTTACTAAAAAAGAAAAAATAGATTACTTTCTAAATTTAAGTAAAGTATTAAAAGAAAAGTCTGATAAGGTAAAACATGTTAGAATCTCATACGCCGAAATTACTAATGGATTTGAAATAAAAAATTCTGAAGGACTTGATAAGAAATCTTTATCAGTATATGGGAATTTATTTATTCAAGTAGTTGTAGAGAACAAAGAATCAAGAGCTGCATTCTACTCAAAACAAATAGAAAATTTCTCTGATATAGACACAAATGATATTTATACTTATACAGTAGAGGAAGCTTTAAGACAATTAGGTGCAACTTCTTTAGAATCAAAAAAATATAAGGTTATTCTTAAAAACACTTGTATGGTAGAACTTCTTAAAGCCTTTAAAGGTCAATTTTCTTCTCTTTCTTTATTAAATAATATGACTTCTCTTAAAGATAAAGTAGGAAAAAAAGTATTTGGAGAAAACATAAATATTATAGATGACCCATATAAAGATAAATTTAATTGTGTACCATTTGACACAGAAGGCGTGGAAACAAAGAAAAAGTATGTTGTTAAAGATGGTACATTTGTTGATTTTATGTATAATCTTGATACTGCAAGTAAATTAAATAAAACAACTAGTGGTAATGGATTTAAAGAAAACGGAATAAAAGGTAATGTAGGTGTTGGACCAACTAATTTGTATTTAGAAGAAGGTACATTATCATTAGATGATGTATTTAAAGAAATGGGGGAGGGAGTATATATTACTAATTTCCAAGGTATGCATGCTGGTATTAATCCTATAAGTGGTGATTTTAATTTACAATCTAGTGGATATTTAATTCAAGATGGTAAAATTGCTAAACCTGTAACACTAATTATTGTATCTGGTAATTTCTTTGAAATGTTAAATAAAGTAGAAACAATTGGTTCTGACTTAGAATTTAAATTTGGAGTAGGATCACCGTCAATATTAATAGAAGATTTAAATATTTCAGGTAAATAAAATATAAATATTTTCGTTCTTTTAATATACTTTTAAATATGATAAAATTTTAATAACGATTTAAAAGAAGGAGCATTTATGTATTCATATTTTTCTTCAGTAATTGCAAGCTTTATTAGCATGTTTTTTACATGTTACGCTATATATTGGATTGTGAGTCTGTTTAGAAGTGTAAAAGGACCTAAAATAGCATTCATATTAATTACATTAGATGTACTTGCACATTTATCAGGACCTATTTCTTCTATTGCTAATATGGATTCTATTGTTAATGATTACAGAAATAATGGAATAGAAATTACTAATGATACTATTTTTGAACTATATGTAATATACATTGCAAATATTGTAGTAATTTTAGCTGCATATTTTAGCTTTATTTACTTATTTTATACTAGAAATTTAGTGTTTAAATCAGCACGTGCTAAACAATTTGAACGTGAGTATAATCGTAAATCTAATGTATTATTAAATATTAGTAGAACAATATTTTTATTATTTGGTTTATCAGCTTTTGTATTAGCTATTTTATTATTCGTTAAAAAGACTAGCAACATGGTTATAATGGCAGGTTTATTCTTAATTTTAGTTTCTGTGTTCTTATTCTATCTTTTTGCAAGAACCTTTGTAGGAATTAAAAGAGGAATACAAGTTAAAACTAAACAAGAAAAGACAAATGATTACTATTTCATTATAATAACTGATTTTGCTACTTATTTATATCAAAGTAATAGTGATTTATCATTTAAAGAAGCTTTAAATGGATTAGATAGTTATTACTATATTGATGAATATGGTTATATTAAGGGTGCATATAAAAAAGTTGTTTATGGTATTAGAATATCAAACATTAGTGAAGAAGAACTAGGAATGCTTAATATGGAAAGAATTTATAATGATAAATTAGAACATATTTTGTCTTCGTTAGATAAAGTTCATCAAAAAGTAATTACAGTAGATGAAGAATTTAATGTAATAAGTGAAACGAATAGATAGTGGTGGAAACGCCACTTTTTTTGTGAAATTTTTTCCACTTGTTTTTATTATTAGTTGTACTATTTCTCTAGAGGTATATTATGGACAGATATTTTAAAGAATTTAATCCTTATTGTGATGGAGTAAATAACGATGGACAAATTTTGTCTAAAGCTATAGAAACATGTGCAAAAAATAATGATCGTTTGATTATAGAAAAAGGTATCTATAAGTGCGGAACTATATTTTTAAGTAACAATACAAATATTTATTTATCAAAAGGTGCAATCATTAAACTGAGTGATAATGAGGAAGATTTTTATTCTTTTGAATCGGGAAATAAAGTTATTACAAGAAATACTTGGGAAGATTGTTTTTATAATGGAAAACCTTCTAAATATTTTATTTTTGGCTTTAATTTAGAAAATATTGTTATAGATGGAAAAGGTGTAATTGACGGATCAGAAGAGTTATTCTATGGTAAAATAACAAAATATCATATTGAAGGTGCAATTTATCCACGTACTCCTTTGATTTACTTAGAAAATTGTAAGAATGTTAAATTATTAAATGTTAGTTTAGAAAGAAGTGCCTTTTGGACAGTACATTTAGTTGGATGTGATACTGTTTTAATTAATTCTATAAGAATTAATAATAATCCTATATTTACAAATAGTGATGGTATAGACCCAGATCACACTAAAAATTTAATTATTAGAAATTGTAATATAAGCTCGGCAGATGATTGTATTGTGTTGAAATCTACTAATTATTCTATGCAATACGGTCCTACTGAAAACGTTGAAGTTTATAACTGTGTTTTAAAATCAACATGCGCTGCAATTAAAATTGGTACTGAGTCATTCTCCGATTTTAAAAATATAAATATTCATGATGTCAACGTTATTGATACAAATCGCGGTATTTCAATTATGTTACGTGATGGTGGATCACTAATAAATTCAAAGTTTGAACGCATTAAAATCAATTCACACCTAGTTTCACCTCTTCATTGGTGGGGAAGAAGTGAACCTATATCAATTACTAATGTTAAGAGAAAAGAAGATTCTAAAGAAGGATCTATTGATAATATATTATTTAAGGACATAGATTGTTCATCGGAAAACGGAGTAACTATTGTTGGTAAAAATATTAACAAAATTGTTTTTGATAATGTTAATCTTGATATTAAAAATAAAACTTCTTGGCCTAAAAAAGATTTAGACTTACGTCCTTCTATTTATAATGTGGTTGATGGAAGTTTCCATGATTTATATGTAAAAGGAAACCCTGACTTAAAAATAATAAATTCAAAGTTTGAAGATACAGTTTGTGAGGAATTTTAAAATTGTGCAAATTGCACATTTCTTTTGTAAGCGTTTTTTTGTATAATTTTTATTGTATTATGGAGGTAGTTTATGGCTACATTAAGTTTAAGACATATAAACAAAATCTATCCTAATGGTAATCAAGCCGTTTTTGATTTCAACCTTGAAATTGATAATAATGACTTTGTTTGTTTCGTAGGACCATCAGGATGTGGTAAAACAACAACATTACGTATGGTTGCTGGTCTTGAAGATATTTCAAGTGGTGACTTATTTATCGATGGTATTAGAGTAAATGACGTTCCAAGCCGTGATAGAGACATTGCAATGTGCTTCCAATCATATGCATTATATCCTCATATGAGCGTATATGATAACCTAGCATTTGGTTTACGTTTAAGAAAAATTGATAGACGTGAAATTAATCACCGTGTTCGTGAAGCTTCTCATATCTTAGGTCTTGATCCATATTTAAAGAGAAAACCAAGAGATTTATCAGGTGGACAACAACAACGTGTAGCTTTAGGTCGTGCTATTGTTCGTCATGCTCGTGTATTCTTAATGGATGAACCTTTATCAAACCTAGATGCTAAATTACGTGTATCTACTCGTGGAGAATTAATCAAATTACACAAGAGATTAAATGCAACTACAATTTACGTTACACATGACCAAATCGAAGCTATGACAATGGCTACTAAGATTGTTGTAATGAAATTAGGTCGTATTCAACAAGTAGGAAAACCAAAAGAAGTATATGATCACCCAGCTAATATATTCGTTGGTGGATTCATCGGTACTCCTCCAATGAACTTTATCCATGGTAAAGTTGATGAAAAGGGTATCTTCACTGCTACTGATGGTACTACTATTGAAGTTCCTCAAGGTAAAGTTGAATTAATTAAAGAAAAAGGTTATTTAAATAAAGAAATTTATCTAGGTATCCGTCCTGAAGATATTCATGATGAATCAGAACCTATCTTATTTGAAACATATCCTAATGCAGTTGTTACATGCAAGGTTAAGATTTCTGAATTATTAGGTAGTGAAACTAACATTTACACTGAAGTTTCAGGAGATTCAGTAATTGCTTCTGTTCCATCACGTTCAGATTTAACATTCGATTCTGAAGTTAAATTAGTATTTGATATGAACAAATGTCATTTCTTCGATGTTGAGACAGAAATGAACCTTGAACTTTGCTAATAAAATATTATATTAATGCCACTATTAAGGTGGCATTTTTCTTTTTTTGGTTTACTACTTATATTAAAAATGCTATAATTATTGTAGTGTAAGACACTTGAATATTTGGAGGAAATTTGAAAATGGCTAAAAAAGTTTTAACTGATTTAGATGTAGCTGGAAAGAAAGTATTAATTCGTGTTGATTTCAATGTACCTATGAAAGAGGGAAAAATCACTGATAATACACGTGTTGTAGCTGCTCTTCCTACTATAAAGTATGTAATTGAAAATGGTGGAAAAGCTATCGTTTTCTCACATCTTGGTAGAGTAAAGACTTTAGATGATATAAAGAAAAATGATATTGCACCTGTTGCTTTAGAACTTGAAAAGGAGATTGGTAAGAAAGTTACTTTCGTTAACCAAACTCGCGGTAAAGAATTAGAAGATGCAATTAACAATATGAATAATGGCGAAATCGTTATGTTTGCTAACACTCGTAATGAAGATTTCGACGTTGTAAATAATGTAGAAGTAAAGAAAGAATCAAAGAACAATGATGAACTTGGTGCTTACTGGGCAAGTCTTGGTGACTTATTTGTAAACGATGCATTTGGTACAGCACACAGAGCTGCTGCTTCAAATGTTGGTATTGCTAGTCATATTGGTGAAGGCAAGTCAGCTGCTGGTTTCTTACTTGAAAAAGAAATTAAGTTTATCGGTGGCGCTGTAGATAATCCTAAGAGACCATACGTAGCTATTATGGGTGGTTCTAAGGTAAGCGATAAGATTGGTGTTATTGAAGCATTAATTGAAAAAGCTGACAAGATTTTAGTTGGTGGAGCTATGATGTTCACATTCTTAAAAGCAATGGGTAAGAACATTGGTTCTAGCCGTTGTGAAGAACAAGAATTTGTTGATTTAGCTGCATCTCTATTAAAGAAAGCAAATGGCAAGATTGTATTACCAGTTGATGCTATCGTAAATGACAAGTTTGAAGATGTTCCTGGTGTTGCTAAATCAGTAGATGGATTTGATGCATCAGATATGGGCCTTGATATCGGACCTAAGACTTTAGAGTTATTTGCTAAAGAATTAGAAGGTGCAAAGACTGTTGTTTGGAACGGACCTATGGGTGTATTCGAAATGAAGAACTATGCTAGCGGTACAATTGGTGTATGTGACTTATTAGCTAAGTTAACTAAAGAAGGTGCTGCTACTATCATCGGTGGAGGAGATTCTGCTGCTGCAGCTAACCAACTTGGTTATGGTGATAAGGTTTCTCATATCTCTACAGGTGGCGGAGCAAGTCTTGAATATCTTGAAGGAAAAGCTTTACCTGGTATCACTTGCATAAGCGAAAAGTAAGAAAAAGAAAAAATAAGAAAAGAGGTTTTATTGATGGAAAAGAAGATTGTTGTTAAAAGTACAGTAGGATTACATGCCTCTCTAGCTGCTAAAGTTGTTCAAGCTGCTAGCAAGTATTCTGTTGATATTACACTACACTATCATGATAAAGTTGTAGATGTAAAATCTATTCTAGGTCTTATGAGTTTAGCAGTTCCTCAAGGTGAAAACGTTGTTGTTGTTGCTCAAGGAGATCAAGCTGAAAAAGCTATTGATGAAATTGCAGAATTATTAGAAAAATAAAAATATAAGGAGGCTTAAAATGCGAAAGCCTATAGTAGCTGGTAACTGGAAGATGTATAAAACTCGTGATGAGGCAATACATTTCATTTATGATGTAAATGACGAAGTTCCTAGCAAAGATTTGGTTGAAACAATAATTTGTGCTCCTGCTATTTTGTTAAGATGTTTAACACGTAGAGAAGGGGAGAATCTGCGAATTGGCGCTCAAAACATGCATTATGAAGAAGAGGGCGCTTATACTGGTGAGATTTCCGCTTCGATGCTTAAATCTACAGCAGTTACATATTGTATTATTGGACATAGTGAACGTCGTTTATTTAATGGCGAAACTGAAACCGATGTAAATTTGAAAATTAAAACAGCTTTAAAACATGGTATTATTCCAATTGTTTGTGTTGGTGAAACAAAAGACCAATATGAACATGAAGATACAGATTATATCTTAGGTCTTCAAGTCAAATTAGCATTAAAAGATATAGCAAAAGAAGATATTACTAAATTAATAATTGCATACGAACCAATTTGGGCTGTAGGTGCTAGTAAAGCCGCAAGTCCTGAAATTGCTAATGAAAAGTGTGGATTTATTAGAAATATTATTGCCAATACTTTCGATTTAGAAACTGCAAATAATGTACGTATTATTTATGGTGGATCAGCTAATAAGACTAACTTCGAAAATCTTATAAGACAAGAAAACGTTGATGGCGTTTTACTTGGAAGAGCAAGTCTAGATAGTGACCATTTTTTAACTATTTGTAATATGGCTGTTAATTATTTAAACGAAAATAAAACTCAAGATAAATAATCTTGAGTTTTTTTAATATTTATATAAAATAAAAACGCTTAGTAAATTAAATTACTAAACGTTATATTTTTTCATAGAAGCTTCGTATATTAAAATTGAACAAGCAACTGATACATTTAATGAATTATTTTATCCAAACATTGGAATAAATACTTTTTTATGTAAATTATCATACCATTTAGGATTAATTCCAAATCTTTCATTACCTACTACGATAGCTATTTTACTTTTATAATCATATTTTTGATAATCTAAACCTAAATTAGGTTCACCCAAATATATATCATAATTATTATCTAATAACCATTTTTGAGCATCCTCATAAGTTGTTGAAACAGTAGGGATTAAAAGGTTACAACCACGAGAAGAAGATACTAAGGAAGGATTATTTGGCTTAGTTATTGTATTAACTAGAATAACACCACCAACTTTGGCACTATCACAAGTTCTATAAATTGTTCCTAAATTACCAGGTATTTCAAGTGAATCACATACAACTAAAAAGTCTAAATCTTTTAAATCATCTAAGGTTTTAAGTGATATATCAATAATACCAAAAACACAGGCACTATTTTCTTTTCTTTTAAGGGCTTCAATATTTTTCTTAGAAATTATATATGTATTTTTTGCCTTATTACTTAAATATTTAATATCTTCTAAAGTATCTTTGTGATATTCAATTTCTGTTGAATAGAATAAGGAAATAAGTTTGATAGGATATTTTTTAATTAAGCGAAGAACTGATATGTCGTCGGTAGCAACGATCCCCTCTTTACCACTTTTAAGCAATTCTTTAAGTAAGATGTAATTAGGATCTTTATTTGAAATAAGATTATTCATGATTACTTAAATATTCCTTAATTTTAGTAAATGTTTCTTCACTGATAATATGCTCAATTTTACAGGCATCTTCTTCAGCAGTTTTTTCGCTTACCCCAAAACTAACAAGTAATTTAGTTAATGCTTTATGTTTTTCAAATACGCTATTTGCAATATTTAAACCCTTAGAAGTTAAAACTAAAGCTTGATTAGATAAAACTTCAATATAACCGTTCTCTTTTAAAGCTTTAATTGCAATTGATACACTAGGGCGAGAAAAACCAAGTTCGTTAGCTACGTCGATTGCATGTACAAATTCTTTCTTTTGAGATAGACGTAAGATTGTTTCTAAATACATTTCTTGAGATTCATGTAATTCCATAAAATGCCTCCATATAGTAAAAATTATATCATATTATTTATAAAAATGTAAAAAATAATTATAATAGATATAGTAATAAAAGAGGCTAATATGAAAAGAATATTTTTAACTTTATTTATAATAATTTGTTTCTGTTTTACTTCTTGTAAAAAGGAAAGTACTAAGATTAGTATTGCGTCTCCCTTAGGAGCCCCAGCTTTAGCTAGTGCTTGTTTAGCTTATGATATAAAGAGTGGAAAAAACGACAAATACACTTTTGAAACTTTAGCGAATACTACGGATATTAAAGCTGCATTTATAGCTAAATCATATGACTTTATATTTGCGCCCACAAATATAGGAGCACAAATATATAATAGCGATAAAAGTTATAAATTAGTCAGTGGTATAACTTTTGGAAATTTATATTTTGTTTCAAAGTTTGAAATAGACTCTATTAATGACTTTGTATCTAGAGATATTTACTTATTTGGCAAAAATACTATTAATGATGTAATATGCAATAAGGTATTAAATAATTATAAAATTGATTTAAATATTAAATACAATGATAGTGTTAATACTAATAAAACTGCTTTTTTAGCTGATACTTCAAACGCTATATATTTACTTGCTGAGCCTGTTAAATCTGCAATGAATGCAACTTTAAATAGTAAAGGTATAAGTATGTACGAAATAAGTGTAGAAGATGAAATTGAAAAAATTACAGGCTTTAAAGGATATGCTCAAGCTGGTTTATTTGTAAAATCAACTATAGAAAAAAGTGTTGTAGAAGAAGTATCATCAATTATTAAAGATTCCATAAATAATACTATAAATGAAAATAACAAAAAAGAAACTAATGAAAAAATTAAAGATTTAGGTTATTATGATTTAAGTGATGATGTAATGTATAATGCGATTATTAATTCAAATATAGATTTTGTTAGAGGAGAAGATTTAATTAATATATTTAACTATACATATAAAGATAATTTAAGTCTTATAGGAGATAAAATGCCTGATTATGAATTCTACTATAATTAAAAAAATTTTAGCTAGTATATTATCTATATTAATAATTTATTTATTATCATTTCTATTATTTATTTGTAAAAACAACGAACTAGTTTACCCTAATCCTAATCATATTTTATATACATTTTTTACTCTTTTGGCAAAATCATCTACTTATAGAGCAATCTTTATATCCTTAGTTTCACTTATCATATGTATTTTAATTTCATTTATAATTTCTTTAATGCTATCTTATTTTTCTTATAAATATAATGTTTTCTATAATATCATAAATCCTTATATTATATTATTTAGATCAACCCCTGTTATTTGTATTAGCGTTCTTTTTATA
>CAVEPF010000122.1:0-13683 GCA_963617645.1 Anaerotignum sp.
ATATAATGAGGCTGTAGAAAATTACTCACATGATGAATTAACACAACTTTATAATAGATATGGTTTTGATATTATTTTAAAAAAGGCTTTTGAACTTAATGATGAGTTATATTTATTAATGATGGATATTGATGATTTTAAGGTTGTTAATGATAAGTATGGTCATGATATGGGTGATAAAGTTTTAATTGAGGTTGCTAATACTCTTAAAGCTTCTTTAGGTAAAGATTATGTTGCTAGAATTGGCGGAGAAGAGTTTATAGGATTAGTTTCAACTCAAAATAATATAGAACAATTTTTAGATTCTATTTTAAATAATATTAGAAAAATAAAGATAGATAATTGCCGTGTTACAATATCTATTGGTGTTTCTAAAATTAACAATGTTTCGGAATTGTCACTTGCTAAAAACGAAGCTGATAAAAAGCTTTATGAAGCTAAACGAACTAACAAAGATAAATATGTTATGTAAAATAAATGCACTTACTTTTGTAGGTGCTTTTTGCATATTAGTTAAAATTATTATTGATTTGTGGTAAAATTATTCTATTAATTTAGGAAAGAGATGATACATTGATAAGCTTTATTAAAAAAATGTGGTGGTTTATAAGTAAACACAAAGCACTTTATATTGTTATATTACTCTTAGGTTTAATTCAAGCTTTAACATTATTAATACCAGCAGATATTGTAGGTGATTTTACAGATAAGATAGATACAAACTCACTTACTCGTGATTATTTAATTTATAATATAGTTTTAAAATCATTTTTAACTTGTATTTTAATATATTTAATTAATACTATTAGAAGAACGTTTCAAGTAAGTTTAAGAATGAAATTATTCTATGCCTTGCAAGTTCGCTATATGGAAAACATTTTACTTCAGGATGCAAGTTTCTTTGAAAAATATCAATCAGGAGATTTGTTGAATAGGGCTATAGGTGATGTTAAAAGTGTTAATTTTAGTGGCGGGAATAGACTATTAAATATTACATATGAAGCTACAAGTATCATCATTTATGTAATAGCTATGGCTATTATTAATCCATTGCTTACATTATATTCAGTTTTGCCTTTAGCTTTAATTTTTGTTACTAATTTATTACTTAAAATAAAAGTACAAAAGAACTGGAAAGATGTTAGAAATGCATCAAGTGAGATGAGTAATGTTGTACTTGAAAGTATTACAAATGTTTATACTATTAGAGCTTTTTCTAAAGAAGAAGAGAACTATAAAAAGAATCTAGAGTATTCTAAGAAAACATATGAAGTTGAGAGAAAAAATTTATTTGTAAATACATGTATTCAACCTATATTTCAATCTATTATTGCTATATCATTAATTATTGCATACTTTTATGCAATAGATAAAATACCTACAGTAAATGGTAAAACTTCATTTACATTAGCTATGTTTACGCAGTTTATAATTTATTTAAATTCACTAGCAGCTCCTTTTAGAAACATTGGTAACATGTTAACAAATTTCTATCAATCTATAATTTCACAAGATAGACTTAATGAAATATATGAATCAAAATCTGATGTTGTTGATGTTAACAACGCTTATACGTTAGATAAAATTAATAGTATAGAATTTAAAAATGTTTCGTTTAAATACCCATGTGATAATGAAGAAGTCTTAAACAACATCAATTTAACTTTAAAAAAAGGAGAAACATTAGGTATTGTTGGTAAAACAGGAAGCGGAAAGTCAACTTTAATAAGACAACTTTTAAGACAATTCCCGTTAAACGAAGGTGATATATTAATTAATGGTATTTCTATTAATGATTATAAAAAAGAGAGCATTAGAAAGAGTATTTCATATGTTCCTCAAGAAAGTACATTATTTACAAGAAGTGTTCTAGAAAATGTAAAACTTGGAAGTACTGATACTAAAAGTGAAGAAGAAATTAATGAAGCTATAGAAATGGCTGATTTTAAGAAGGATATTGAAAATTTAGCAGATGGTCTTGATACTGTAGTTGGTGAATACGGTGTAACGTTAAGTGGTGGACAAAAACAAAGATTATCGATTGCTCGCGCACTACTTAAGAATAGTGATTTACTTATTTTAGATGATTCATTATCAGCAGTTGACGGTAAGACTGAAGCTAATATTATTGAAAATCTTGGTAAGATTAGACGTGACAAAACAAACATTATTATTGCTCATAGATTAAGTGCAGTAATGAATGCTGATAAAATTATTGTTTTAGATAATGGTAAAATTTCTGAGTGTGGTACTCATGAAGAACTTATGAAAAATGGTGGTTGGTATAAAGAATTGTTTAATCATCAATTAATGGCAAAGGAGAACTAGTATGGGTAAATTTTATAAATACAGTAAAACGTCCCTATATAAACGCACGATGCCTTATATTTGGAAGAATAAATTTAAAGTTTGTCTTTGTATTATTTTAACGCTACTTATTGCATATTTAACTGCATACACTCCTACTATTACAAAGAAAATAATTGATGATTATATTCAAGGTAAAACAAAAGATGAAGTTAATGCATTAATTAATTCTATTAATTTATTAATGCTTAAATATGTAATTTTGACTGTTCTTCTATGTTTACTTCGATTTGTATTTAACTATGTATTAAATTTAATTGGAATGAATATTGAACGAGATTTAAGAGAAGATGCGATTAAGAAAGTTAATGAATTACCTGTTGATTATTTTGCTGGGGAACCTGATGGTAAAATTGTATCTAAGATCATAAGTGATTCTAGTGGAGTTAGAATATTTTTTCAAACATCATTTTCCTTACTTCAAGCACTTGTTAATATAGTCGCATTATTTATTGGTTTTATTGTTTTAGATTATCGTTTAGCTTTAATCTTATTATGTGCCGTACCATTTATTATTATATGGATTACTTTATATAGAAAAAAGATTCATAAATATAGATTAGAGATTAGAGAAACTTCAAGTAGAATTACAGGAAAACTTAATGAACTCATAACAGGAACTTTAATAATTCAATCTTTTAATCAAGAAGAGTATATGTTAGGTGACTATAAAGATTTAGTTAACAAGTATAATAAGATGGAAACTAAAACAAATACTATTAATGCATTTTTAGGATATGAATTATTAGTATTTATTAAACGTATTGTTGAAACATCTATATTACTTTTCTTTGGTATAAATTATTTATCAGTTGGTGGAACACTAATATCAGTTGGTTTGATTACTACATTTACTGATTACTTAGATAAAATGTTACAACCAATAAATACTATATTTAATAATTTAAACGAATTAGAAGATTCAATTGTAGCTGCTAATAGAGTATATATGTTTTTAGATGAAAAACCTGATACTCGTATTTTTGATGGTTTGCCTGCACCTGACTATATTGATGGTAAAGTTGAGTTTAGAGATGTTCATTTTTCTTATATTAAGGATCACGAGGTATTACATGGTGTTAATATTTTAGTTAAACCAGGTGAAACTATTGGTATTGTAGGACATACTGGTAGTGGTAAATCTAGTATGATGAATTTATTGTTACAATACTATGACTACAATAGTGGTGATATATTAGTAGATGATACACCTATTAAATATTATAATAAGGCAAGTTATAGAAAAAATTTAGGTATAGTACTTCAAACTCCAAGCTTATTTGCTGGAACTTTAAAATCAAATATTACACTTGAACGCGATTATAGCGATGAAGTAGTTATTAAAGCATTAAATGATATAGGTGCATCTTATCTAATTGAAAAAGATCCACTTGGTATATATCAAAATGTATCATTTAAAGGCGAGAATTTTTCTCTTGGTGAAAAACAATTGATTGCGTTTGCTAGAGTATTATTAAGAAATCCTAAAATTCTTGTTTTAGACGAAGCTACAGCTAATATTGATACAGAGACTGAACTTAAAATAAAAAATGCAATGAATGTTGTAAGTCAAAACAGGACAACATTTATAATTGCTCATAGACTTTCAACAATAAAAGATTGTACACGTATTATTGTACTAGACCACGGCGTTATTAAGGGCGAAGGAAGTCATGAAGAACTTTATAATAATTGTGATATTTATAAAGATATGTATGACTCACAATATAAAACAATTGTTGAATATAATTTAACACATGGCATCTAAGAGTAGTAGAAATACTGCTCTTTATTTTTATAATGTTATAAATTTTAAGCAATAAAAAATGCTGATAAATTATATTATCAGCAAGCAATATTAAATTTGAACGTATTCAATCTTAGAATCATGTACGAGAGTTTTAGAATTATATGTGATAGCTACATATAATACTTTGCCATGATAACCTTCAAATAAATTTATGTATTTTTTTTCTTTAATCTGCTTTAATGCATCATCTAATGTTGAATCAACTTTAAGTTCAATTATCATAAGGATATGAGTATTATCTTTAGGTATGAATGCAAGATCGGCTCTACCGGTAGATGTTGTAGCTTCTTTTTGAATGAAATAATGTTCAATACAATTAAAATAACAAATATGAACAACCATTTGAAGTATAGCTTCTGAGTTTTTATTAAACATAGTAGTAAAAATTTGATGAACGGAATCCATTGTTTTGTTTATATAAGAAGTATTACCTTTTAATGTTTCTTCGTATAATTCTTCAGAGTTTGAAATTGGATTTTTATATTCTTTCCAGTTTATTATTTTAATAGCTCTTTCAAATTCTTTTGAAATTTCATAATTTGGTATGTAGCAAGCTTTTGAATCTTCATCATACGCAAGATATCCTAAATGAATTAGGACAGTTAATGCAGCATCGTTATTGTAGATTTTGGTTAAATCATTTTCAAACATTGTAACATCAACTTTAGCTTTTTCTCCGGTTATTAAAAGCGCTAAAGATTTTTTTAAATTACCTTTTTTATATTTTAAATATTTTACAATGGCTTCTGTAGCACTTGTTTGTGTCCAATAATCGTTGAAACGTCCTGAAATAATAGCTTCTATAACAGAACAAGGATTATATATGTCTAACCCATTAAGCTTATACCCATCATACCAATTTTTTAATTCATTGAAATTTCGATTATATTTTGAACACAATTCCTTAACTTCGTCTTCGGTGAAACCAATAAAAGATTCTAATCCTCTCGGATTTATCATATTGTATTCTTGAAACATGTTAAGTGTAGATTGAGTAGAATAACGTTTTATAGGGAGTATTCCTGTCATATATACTAAATCAAGACAATTTGAGACAGAACTTGATTTAAATAGATTTCTTAAAAATTCAGTATATTCATCACATAACTTTGTGTTATTTTCTTGTTCTCTATATATAACATCCCATTCATCAATTAAAAAGATAAAACGTTCATTCAATTTAAAATTAATTTCTTTAAAAGTGTTAGCTAAGAACATACCGTCTTCTAAATTAAAGTTTAAATTTAATTCTTTATATTTGTCTTTAAGGTCTAAGTATATATATTCCTTAAGTTTATTTACAAAAACATTTTTATCATTTAAGCCAGTGTAAAGCTCGGACATATCAATCCATATAACATTGTGTTTATTCAAATGTTTTAAATACGATTCATCATTTTCTATTTTAAGCCCTTTGAAAAGCTCTTTAGAGTCACAACCTTTTGAATAATAAGCATTTAACATAGAAAGGGTCATGGTTTTACCAAAACGGCGTGGACGAGTTACACACATAAAACAGTTGTTAGCATTAAATACTTTATTACATTCTTTAATCAACATAGTTTTATCTACATATATTTCAGAATTGAGAGATCTGATAAAACCGTTATTGCCTACATTTAAGAAAAATCCCAAAATATCACCTCTTATCATTGAATTGATTTTATTAAATTATATCATACGTTAAATTGCATTGTCTACTTTTTAAAAAATAAAGAAATGCTTAATTTGCAATGTATTCATAAATATATTTTTTTATTTATTACTAGGCGTAGTAAATTTTTTGGCTACGTATCTATTTCTATCTATTGTCTTTTTGCCATATTCTATTGCATGTTTAGGGCACTTATTAATACAAGCTGTACAATGGATACAATTTTTTCCCCAAACAGGTTTCTTGTTTTCTAAATGTATATTGTTTAAAGGACAAACTTTTTGACATAAACCACATGATACACATTTATCTATTGTGTAGAATTTTTTAGGTTTAATACATAAGGAATTAAAAATCTTTTCAACAGGTTTAACAGTTAATTTGTGAACTACACTAACAGTGTCTATTTTAAAATTGACGTTTTCTCTTATTTTATTTGCAAGTTCATCAATTTTATTTATTGCCTTATTAAACTTTTCTTCATTTTCTTCTTTAGAAGCAGTTTTAAAGAACATTAAATAATCTTGTGGCATTGATAAGTGCTCTATGCCTTTGTATGTCATATTAAGTTTTTCGCATATTTTTTTAGCATTAATTTGGGCGCCACTTTCACCACTTCCTGCACAAGTCATAACGAAATAGAAATTTTTATTTCCTTCTAATTTTGATTTTAATATTAGATCATAGACTATTTTAGGTATAGTAGATAAATATATAGGACAAACTAAAACGTAGGGTTTTTCACTAGTAAGTTCAATATTTTTATTATTTTTTAAATAAGTAGTAATATTTATAGTTTCGTCATCATTTAGATAAGCAATGTTTTTAGCAACATATTCGCTGTTTCCGGTAGCAGAAAAATATAAAATCATAAAGAACCTCTCATTATAGTATAGTTATAAATCTTTTTAACATAATTTAAAATAGTATTATAAAAATAACTTCAAATATATTATAAATATTTACTATTATTGACAAAATTATGTCTTTGTAAAAGTCAAATCATTTGCTTATTGTTATTTTATTTAGTATAATATTTTAGGTTATAAAAAGAAGAATTATGGGATAAAAGAATTTATCTCATTTTATTATCATAAATCGGAGGTTTTTATGCAAGACATATTAGAAATTAGAGATTTACATGCTCGCGTACCAGAAAAAGAAATTTTAAAGGGTGTTAATTTAACTATTAAAAGTGGTGAAGTACATGCCATAATGGGTCCTAATGGTACAGGTAAATCAACATTATCTGGTGTAATTATGGGTAATCCTAAGTACGAAGTGACACAAGGTGATATACTATTCAATGGTAAATCAATTAAAGAATTAAGTGTTGATGAAAGAGCACGTTTAGGTTTATTCCTTGCTTATCAAAACCCAATCGAGGTCCCTGGTGTAACTAATTCTGATTTTATTAGACAAGCAATGAAATCTTGCGGATCAGAACTTTCATTATTTAAGTTTATTAAAGAATATGATAAGGCGTGTTCTGATCTAGAGATGCCTGAAGGTTTAGCACAAAGAAATCTTAATCAAGGATTCTCTGGCGGAGAAATGAAGAGAAATGAAATTCTTCAAATGAAAATGCTAAAACCTAAGTTTGCAATTCTAGATGAAATTGACTCAGGTCTTGATGTTGATGCACTTAGAATAGTTGGCGAAAACGTATCTAATATGGTTGGTGAAAACTTTGGTTGTTTATTAATTACTCACTACGAAAGATTATTAGATTATATTAAACCTAATTATGTACATGTTATGATTAATGGTAAAGTTGTTAAAACAGGCGGACATGAATTAATCGAAAAGATCGATCAAGAAGGATATCGTTGGGTTAGAAAAGAACTTGGTATTGAACTTGAAAAAGATGAAGAAAAACATGCTGTATTAGGTGCATGTGCAAGGGCTAAATAAGATGGATAAAATAGTTTTAAGCAATCAAACTGTTGATGTTGTAGAAAGTAAAGTCTATTATATTAGTTCTTTAACTAATTCTAATCTTGTAGTAGAAAAAAACGTTGAAGCTAGTATTTTTGTAACAGACATTAAAGATACATTAAATATTAAAGTTTTAGAAAATGCTAGCGTTAAACTTAATGTGATATCTTCGCTCGTTAAACATGATATAAATATTGATTTAGATAGTAATGCTAAATTATCATTTTTAGGTGTTAATTTGGATTCTTCTATAGAAAACTTAAATATTAATTTAAACGGATATAAAGCAAATGCTAAAGTAGATTATTTATCAGTTATAAAAGAGGATAATGCTACCTTTAACACGACAATTAATCATAATTACAAGGAAACATATTCTAATGTTTATAATGTAGGTGTATCTTTAAAAAGTGCTCATATTACATTTAATACATTAAGTAAAATTAACAAGGGCATGGCTAAAAGTGAGGCTAGTCAATTAACACGTGGAATTATGATGGAAAGTGATAGTATTATCACAAGTGAACCAATTTTAAAAATTGATGAATTTGATATAAAAGCTAATCATGGTACTGCTTTAGGAAGAATGTCTGATGATGAATTATTTTACTTAATGAGTAGAGGTTTATCAAAAGAAGATAGTTATAAGCTTATATTAAATGGATTAATTAATCCTATTGTTGATAATATTATTATTGAAGAAGAAAAAAAGAATATAAGCACTCAAATTTTTGCATTGATTTAGGAGGTTATCATGGATGCTAATATTTTAAAAAAAGATTTTCCTGTTTTAGCAAAAAATCCAAACCTTCATTATTTAGATAATGGTGCATCTAGTTTAAAACCTAAATGTGTGATAGATGCAATAGATGATTATTACAATAATTATTCTTGTAACGTTCATAGAGGCGTATATGATTTATCATATAAAGCTACTGATTTATATGAAGGTGCTAGAAGTATTATTGCTAAATTTATAAACGCTGATGATGACGAGATAGTTTATACAAGAGGAGCTTCGCAAGCTCTTAATTTAGTTGCACAAAGTTATGGTCTTAATTTCTTAAAAGAAGGAGACGAGATCATTACAAGTGAACTTGAACATCATTCTAACTTTATGCCATGGCTTAATGTTGCAAATAAAACTGGTGCTAAAGTTAAATTTGTGCCTTTAACTAGTGAGGGTAGAATCACTACTCAAAACTTCAAGAAGACTTTAACAGAAAAAACAAAATTTGTAGCCCTAACTCATGTATCAAATGTAATGGGATATGTTACACCTATTGAAGAAATTATTAAGATATGTCATGAGCATAATATATTAGTGCTTGTTGACGCGGCACAATCTATTCCTCATATGAAAATAGATGTTAAAAAGATGGACTGTGATTTCCTAGCATTCTCTGGACACAAAATGTGTGGTCCTTCAGGAATTGGTGTTTTATATGCAAAACGTAATTTATTAGAAATTATGCCACCAATTGAATTTGGTGGTGATATGGCTGATGAGGTCAATAAAGATTCTATGACTTATAAATGTGCTCCGTTTAAGTTTGAAACAGGTACACCTATTATTGATGGTGCTATAGGTTTAGGCAGAGCTTGTACTTATTTAGATAGTATTGGCTTAGATAATATTAAAGAGCATGAAGCTAAACTTGCTAAAATGGCACTTGATGGTCTTTCAAAAATAGAAGATGTTACTGTTTATAATCCGACTGTAGAAACAGGCGTTATAGCATTTAACATTGAGGGAGTACATCCTCATGATGCGGCTAGCATATATGATGAATGTGGTGTTTGCGTAAGAGCAGGACATCACTGTGCACAACTTGTTACTAAATGGTTAAAACAAATTTCAACAACTCGTGCCACTTTTTATTTTTATAATACAGAAGAAGATGTTAAAGCTTTCCTTGATGCAGTAAAGAAAGCTCGTGATTTCTTCAAATCATTCTAGGAGGATATATGGCTGATTTAACACAATTATATAGACAAGTTATCATGGATCATTACAAAAATCCTCATAATAAAGGATTAACTCATGATCCTAGTTATACATTCTTACATTTAAATAATCCTTCTTGTGGGGATGATATGAACGTAGAAGTTAAAGTTGTTGATAACAAAGTTGTTGATATTAAACATGATGGTAAAGGCTGTTCAATTTGTTGTTCAAGTGCTTCAGTTATGTCTGAAACACTAATTGGAAAAACAGTTGATGAAGCTCTTGAACTATGCACATCATTTTATTTAATGATTGAAGGCAAAGAAATAACAGATGAAGAGAGTGAAGAACTAGGTGAGGCTATTGCTTACACTGGTGTTTCTCAGTTCCCTGCACGTGTTAAGTGTGCCACACTTTCATGGAAAGCTTGTGAAAGAATCTTAAGAGGTAATGAAAATGCCAAATAAAGATATAAAAGATGTTATTTCTGATGAGTATGAATATGATTTTAAAACTGATGCTAAAGTTTTATATTCAACAGGAAAGGGTCTATCTAAAGAAGTAGTTACTAATATTAGTTTATCTAAGGGTGAACCTAGCTGGATGCTAGAATTTAGATTAAAGGCTCTTGATCAATTTATGAAAATGGAACAACCTACTTGGGGTGTTGATTTATCTAATATTAATTTTGATGATTATACTTATTTCATTAAGACAAGTGAAAAAACAGAGTCTGAATGGGATAAGGTTCCTGATGAAATCAAGGAAACATTTGAAAAAATTGGTATTCCTGAAGCTGAAAGAAAATATTTAGCTGGTGCTTCAACTCAATTTGAAAGTGAAGTTGTATATCATAATAATTTAAAAGAATTAGATGAACAAGGCGTTATCTTTATGGATACTGATTCGGCTTTAAAAAAGTATCCTGAAATATTTAAAGAGTATTTTGGTACTGTAGTTCCTTATACTGATAATAAGTATGCGGCACTAAATAGCGCCGTATGGTCAGGTGGTTCATTTATTTACGTTCCTAAAGGTGTAAAAATAACTAAACCTTTACAAAGTTATTTTAGAATCAATAGTGAAAGAATGGGACAATTTGAACGTACATTGATTATTGTTGATGAAGAAGCATCTCTAAATTATGTAGAAGGTTGTACTGCACCTATTTATTCTAAGGATTCATTACATGCGGCAATCGTAGAAATTATAGTACGTGATAAAGGATATTGTAGATACACTACTATTCAAAACTGGTCTAAAAATATAATTAATTTAGTTACTCAAAGATCTCTTGTAGGAAAGAATGCTACTATGGAGTGGGTTGATGGTAACATGGGTAGTGGTATGAATATGAAATATCCTTGTTGTGTTCTTAAAGGTGATTATGCAAAAGGTACTGTTATATCTGTAGCTTATGCATCTAAAGATCAGTGGCAAGATACAGGTGCTAAAATGATTCACATAGGCAAAAACTCAACATCAACTATTATCTCTAAATCCATTTGTAAAGGTGGAGGTAAGGTAAATTATAGAGGAATGGTTAAACAATTAGGAAATGCTAAAGGTGCTAGAAGCCATGTAGAATGTGATACATTAATATTAGATGACATTTCAACAAGTGATACTATACCATTTAATGAATCTAGAAATAATGATGTATATCTAGAGCACGAAGCTTCTGTTTCAAAAATTAATGAGGATCAATTATTCTATTTAATGAGTAGAGGATTATCAGAAGAAGAAGCTACTAAAATGATAGTTATGGGATTCATTGAGCCATTTGCTAAAGAATTACCAATGGAATATGCAGTTGAACTTAATAGATTAATTGATTTATCTATGGAAGGCTCAATTGGTTAATAAATACTAAGGTTGTCTTTTTTGACAACTTTTTTTCTTTTATTGACAATAGCTATAAATTAGTTTATAATAAAAATAGGAATAATTCCTATTCCTAAAAGGAACTAATTTATGACGAAAAATAAAAAGGAAATACTTAACTTAATACAAGCGTCTAGTAAGCATTTAACAGCAGAGGAAATTTATTTTGAAATAAAAAAAATAAATCCTACTATATCGTTATCTACTACGTACAGAAATTTATCTTCACTTGTTGAAGAAAATTTAATCAGGAAACACGATGTAGGAAAAAATAGATTTGTTTACGATAAAAGAATTATTGATCACATTCATGCAATTGATGAGGACGGAAACATTATAGATATCATTGATGATAAAATTAAGGAAAAGTTAAGTGAGTATGTAAATGGCGATATTTTGTCATATGAACTAGTTATTCATTATAAAAAGAGGTAATAAAATGAAGGATTTAAAAGGAACTCAAACTGAAAAGAATTTACAAACTGCATTTGCTGGTGAATCTCAAGCAAGAAATAAGTATACTTATTTTGCTAGCGTAGCTAAAAAAGAAGGATATGAACAAATTGCTGCTATTTTTGAAGAAACTGCATTAAATGAAAAAGAACATGCTAAAATGTGGTTCAAGTACCTTGGTGGAATTGGAACAACAGAAGAAAATTTAAAGGCAGCTGCTAGTGGTGAAAACTATGAATATACTGATATGTATAAAGAATTTGCTGAAGTAGCTGAAAAAGAAGGATTCCCTGAATTAGCTTATAAGTTTAGAGCTGTTGGTGAAATTGAACATCATCATGAACAAAGATATTTAGCTTTACTTGATAACATTACTATGCAAAAGGTTTTTGCTAAGAGTGAGGAAAAAATGTGGAAGTGCAGAAACTGTGGTCACCTTGTAATTGGTAAAGAAGCACCAAAGGTTTGTCCTGTTTGTAACCACCCACAAAGTTATTTTGAAGTTAATGAACAAAATTATTAATTTAATTAACAATCTAGTGCTATGCTAGATTGTTTTTTTTATTTAATTTCTGTATAATAAAACAAAAATATATAGAAAGAAGTGATTTTATGAATGAAAGTAAATTATTAGCACGTTTAGGTGCGTATATTGTGGATATGTTTATTGTTGGTTTTGTATTATTTTTGATTTCAAAAATTATAACCTCTGCTATCAAGGTTCCTGAAATGGGTGAAGATGTTATTAATTCTATGCCAGATGCAATTCGTACATTATATGATTCTCTACTTGCTAAAAATGGCTCTGTTACTTTTAATGACTTATATCTTGAAGCTTATGCTAAGAATCAAATGAATGAATTACTTAATTGGCTTCAAAGCGCTGAAGCTAACTCGTATTATACTGCATTAACTAGTGCATATCTAAAAATTAGTATCATTAGTTTAATTTTTGCAGTTATTATTTATTTTGCATACTTTGCATTATTGCCTTATCTTTGGGAGAAACAAACTGTTGGTAGACTTATATTAAAAGTAAAAGTTGTTAAATTAGACAATACTAAAGCCACTTTAGGAAATTTTGTTGTACGTGATTTAGTTGGAACACTATTACTTAGTGTTATAAACTGTTGTTGTGGTCTTCATTTAATTTTAAATCTTATATTTGTTTTATCTAAAAATAGAACAATAGGTGATATGATTAGTGGAACTCATTTAGTAAGTACTAATGAAAAAGAAGAAGTTTTAGAAGATGATGGTACTATAAATTATAATGATAATAGTTTCACGAGACCTCAAAAAGTTAGTGATGACGATATAGAAATCATAATAGATGAAAAAAATGATTAAGTATATTTTAGTCACTAAAAATAAAAGTTTAAATATAGATGACTTTAAAGGTTTTCTTCTAACATTTTTAACTATTAATAAGATAGTTGATAATAATGATTATTATATTATAGATTATAATATAGACGAAAATATTAGTTTAAAAGATGCGTTAACTTCATATATATTTGATTCTAATATTAATCTTAGAATATATGAAGGATACGCTAGTAGCGACTATGAGTATGAATCAGATATAGAATTTTTAAATTCCGTATTTAATTATAATCTTAAAGATTT
>CAVEPF010000123.1:0-6213 GCA_963617645.1 Anaerotignum sp.
GTTGATGCTCTACTAAAGGTACTTGAAGGTATCACGATGAACGTATCTACAATTGATAGTGAGGATTAAAATGAAAGAAGTTATTCTTGAAGTTCTTGATAACGTCAATGTTAAAAACGATATCTATTTGTTAACTTTAACAGGTGATGTTAGTGAAATTAAAAATAGTGGTGAGTTTGCTGAATTAAAGTTAAATAATTATTATTTACGTCGTCCAATATCGATACATGATGTTGAAAAAGATACAGTTAAATTTTTATATAAAGTGTTAGGTCACGGAACTCGTGACTTAACTAAATATAAAAAAGGCGACCAAATTCCTACAATACTAGGTTTAGGTAATGGATTTATTAATAAAGATAGTAAAAAACCATTACTTATTGGTGGTGGAATAGGAATGGCTCCTTTATATAAGCTAGCTAAGGATTTTGCAAAAGAAGATATTAAACCAACATTAATATTAGGATTTAAAAATAAGGAAGAAGTATGTTACATTGAAGAATTTTCTAAATATTCTAATGTAATAGTTACAACAGATGACGGATCATATGGCTATAAAGGAAATCCTGTTTCTTATTTAAAAGAAAACAGTGTAGATTTTGATTACTACTATGCATGTGGCCCACAAATTATGCTTAAATTTTTAACTGCTTATAGTACAAATGGTGAAGTTTCACTTGAAGCTCGTATGGGTTGTGGTTTTGGTGCTTGTATGGGTTGTTCTATTGAAACTAAAAATGGTGTAAAAAGAGTATGTAAAGAGGGTCCTGTTTTTCTAGCTAGTGAGGTTATTCTATGAGTTTAGAAGTTAAATTTTTAAATAAAACATTTAAAAATCCAATAATTCCAGCTTCAGGTACTTTTGGATTTGGTTATGAGTTTGTTCAATTTTATGATATTAATTGCCTAGGCTCAATTTCCTTAAAAGGTACAACTCTAAATCCTCGATATGGTAATCCTTTACCTAGAATAGCTGAATGCCCTAATGGGTTAATCAATGCAATAGGTTTACAAAATCCTGGTGTTGATAAAGTTATAAACGAAGAACTTGTAAAATTAGATAAAGTTTATAGAGACCAAGTTATAGCAAATGTAGGTGGACATAGTGTTTCTGAATACGTAGAAACTTGTGCAAAATTTAATAATGTAGATAAAGTATTTGCTATAGAATTAAATATTTCTTGTCCTAATGTAAAAGGTGGAGGAATGGCATTTGGTGTTGATCCTAATGTTGCTAGTAATCTAATAAAAGAAATAAAGAAGGTATGCACAAAACCAATTATTGTAAAACTAAGTCCTAATGTTACAAATATTGTTGAAATGGCTAAGGCTTGCGAAGAGGCTGGCGCTGATGCAATATCGCTAATAAATACATTAGTAGGTATGAGATTTGATTTAAAAACAGCTAAACCTATTATTTCGGTTAAAAAAGGTGGATATTCAGGACCTGGAATTTATCCTGTAGCTTTAAGAATGGTTTATGAAGTTTATCAAAATGTTAATATTCCTATTATTGGTATGGGTGGAATAAGTAGTGCATACGATGTTATTGAAATGATGTATGCAGGAGCTAGTCTAGTTATGATTGGTAGTCAAAATTTAATTGATCCATTGGCTTGTAAAAAAATAATCGATGATTTACCTCGTGTTATGAAAGAATTAAATATTAATAATTTAGAAGAAATTATTGGAAAGGCACACAAATATGAATAATGTTATTATTGCATGTGACTTTGAATCAAAAGAAAAGTTATTTGCATTCTTAAAAGATTTCGAAGGATTAAATCCTTATCTAAAAATTGGTATGGAAATGTATTATAAAGAAGGACCACAATTAGTTAGAGAATTAAAAGAAAAAGGATTTAAAATTTTCTTAGATTTAAAACTTCATGATATTCCTAATACTGTAAAGAAAGCTATGAAACAAATTGGAGATCTAGGAGTAGATATCACTAACGTTCATGCAGAGGGCGGAATTGAAATGATGAGAGCTGCTAGAGAAGGTTTAAATGAATCGGAAAATGGCAAAAATACAAAATTAATTGCTGTAACTGTTTTAACTAGTATAAACGAAGATATATTACATAACGAATTATTAGTTGATAGTACTAAAACAGTTAAAGATACAGCTTTAACTTATGCTAAGAATGCTCAAAGTGCTGGATTGGATGGTGTAGTATGTTCTGCATATGAAGCATTATCCATTAGCGAACTAGGTTTAATTTCTGTTTGTCCTGGAATTAGACTTTTAGGAGATGCTAAAGGGGATCAAAAGAGAGTTGCAACACCAGAATTTGCTAAAGAAAATAAAGCAACATACATTGTAGTTGGAAGAAGTATTACAGGAAGCGATAATCCTGTAGAAGCATATAATAGATGTTTAAAGGAGTTTAATTAATATGGAAATTATTGAAAAGAAAGTAGCATCAAATTTATTAAAAATTAAAGCAGTATTTTTAAGACCAAATGAACCATTTACTTGGGCAAGTGGAATTAAGAGCCCTATCTATTGTGATAACCGTTTAACTTTATCTTATCTAGATGTTAGACATGTTGTAGAAAATGGTTTAGCTTCAATCATTCAAAAATATTATCCTACATGTGAATGTGTTATGGGTACATCTACAGCAGGTATTGCACATGCTGCATATGTTTCAGAAATTCTCGGTTTACCTATGGGATATGTTAGAAGTGGTGCTAAAGATCATGGTAGAAAAAATCAAATTGAAGGTGTAGTTCCTGTTGGTAAAGATGTTGTTGTTATTGAAGATTTAATTTCAACAGCTGGTTCTTCAATTGAAGTATGTAATATTTTACGTGAAGCAGGATGTAATGTACTTGGTATTGCATCAATATTTACATATGAATTAGCATCTGGTATTAAGAATTTAAAAGAAGCAAACGTAGAAAATCATTCATTATCTAACTTCACTGCCTTAATTGAACAAGCAGTTAATGAAAATTATATTTCAAGTTCTGATTTATCAAAATTAAAAGCATTCCAAGAAGACCCTAATTCGGATTGGCAAAATAAATAGATAACTATAAAAGAGGAAAAAAATCCTCTTTTTTTAGTTTTTGTAAGTTTTGTGTAATATAAAACTTATAATTTACAATATTAATAAATTGTGATATTTTATTAAAGTAATTTATTTATCTATAACGATATAGGAGGGAATATGAAAAAAATTTATTTATATTTAACTAGTATAATTATTTTATTTTCTTTTGTTTTAATTAGTTGTGATTCAAACACAAGTACTACAAGACCGGTACTTACAGATGAGCAAATTAAAGAAAATTTTAGTACAGAAATAGCAAATACTTCATTTTCTAAAGAAAATATTAATTCTTTTATAAATGAAGGGTTAAGAAAAAATATTGATAATCCTTTAGTATCTGAACTCGAGAATTTAGAACTTGATAATACTAGAGCAAACATTGAAGTAACAGATGTTAATGACCAAACAAAAAATTCTACTGCTTATTTATGGCAAAAAGATGATGTTGTTTATATCGGCACTCTTGACGACGAGTCAACTGTTTATAAGTTTGACACTAGTACTTATAAAGAAATAATTAAAGCCTTTAAAGAAGAAGTAAATAACAATAATGAAATAGACTATGTAGCACTTATTGGAGCATTGCTTAATATTCCTTCTGATTATTCTATTGATACAATTTTAGCGTCTTTAAAATTTACAAGTGATGATTTTACATATGTAGATGGTTATTTTGTATTAAATGAATCCTCACTTATTAGAGCTTTAGCAACAGCTACAAAGTATCCACAAGCCTTATTAAGTGCTTTCTATTATAAATATATTTATAAAACTGAAATTAAATTAGGATATAATGGTTACGAATTCACTAGTTTTGTTATCGAAATTCATCCAAATAATGATGAATTTGATTCTTCAAAAAGTTATTTTTCATACACTTTAAATTTAACTTATGAAAATTCTGATGTTGTTTCTAGTGAAATTAATTTGATTATTAAAGCCTATAGTAAAGACGGTAATTCATCATATTCATTAGAATTTGTTGAAATTAACAAAAAAACTTTAGTTAGTGGTGGATTAATTATTAATATCAATGATAATAGCGAAGTTTCATTAAATTTAAATTTTGAAATTAAAGAAAATGAAATTAATATTACGCTTAATGGAACATATAAAGATTCAAATACTGATACTATTACATATTCAGGAAAGCTTAATATAACAAATACTAATATAAGTGGATCTTTAAAAGCTAATGATATTACAATTATAGAGATTTCGGGTTTAATTACAGAGGATAATGCAACAATAACTATAGATTTTTCTCCTTATGAAGGTATATATGATTTTAAATTAAAGAAGGTTGTTCTAAATTTAGATTACAATAATGTTACTATACCAGATACTTTAATCGCTAAAGAAAGTGAAGCTATTGATATTTTAAGCAAATAATAATTTTATGAATGATTGACTGTTTGGTCAATCATTTTTTAAAAACCTCTTTAAAATTTTATCTATTGAGTATATAATATTTAACGGCTTATGGTACTCAATTTTTGAGACTAGAAAGAGGTAAAAAAATGAATAAAAATAGTTTAAAGATTAAACGTTTAGTTGGTCTTTCAATACTAACTGCTCTTGTAATATTATTACAATTAATTGGTAATTACGTTACAATCGGAACAGTTAATATTACGCTTGCACTTACACCAATCGCATTGGGAGCTATTTTATATGGCCCTGTAGCAGGATTATATTTAGGTGCAGTAATGGGATGTGTCGTACTCTTTGTTTCACAAAGTTTTATTGCGATTAATCCATTTGTAACAGTTGTATTATGTTTACTTAAAAGTGGCGTAGCCGGTCTTGTTTCAGGATTTTTATATAAAGGTATTGCTCACTTTGCAAATAAAGAAAAAGATGTTAACAAGAAAAGAATTTATATTGTTTTAGCAGTTATTGTTTCTTGTTTAATAGTACCAATTTTAAATACATTTATTTTCACTTGTGGTGCTTCAATATTTTTCTATTCAATATTTGGATTAGATTCATCTAAAGGTGCATTTGGAGTTATATTTGCGGCCGTATTTGCAACTAATTTTTTAATTGAATTTATAATTAATGTTGTATTAACACCAGCAGTATTAACAATATTAAAAGTGATTACAAAAAATTATAATTTAGGATTTGCTAATGACTTTAGCTCATTAGAAAAGCCTGAAGAAATTAAGGAAAATAATTTTAATACATATAGCGAAATAAAATAAGTTATAAATTATCATAAGCCAAAATAACTTTATTATGTATTAGAAAGGAAAAGTTTTATGTTTTTATTAGTAGATATAGGCAATAGCAATATTTGCTATGGACTTGTAGAAAATAAAGAGATTATTAAAACATTTAGAATGAAAACTCTAAATGATAGATCAAGTGATGAATATTTTTTAATGTTTAATGCTCTTGTTAAGGAAAATAATTTTAAAGATGTAATTATAGCTTCTGTAGTACCTCAAGTTACAAGTGCTTTGGTTAAGATGTTTAGGAATTACTATTCGATAGAGGCTACAGTTTTAGGACCTGGTGTTAAAACCGGTGTTCAAATTAAGACTGATAACCCACGTGAGGTTGGAAGTGATATAATTTGTGATGTTGCTGGGGCCAACATTACATATAAAGAATCTTTAATTATTGATTTAGGTACAGCTACAAAATACATTTATCAAAAAGATAATAATTTTATAGGTTTATCTATTGCACCCGGAGTTTCAATTTCAATGAAAGCTTTAACAAGTAAAGCTGCTTTATTACCTGAAATTGAATTACAAACTCCAAAAACAATTCTTTGTAAAAATACAATAAATTGTATGCAATCAGGTGTTATTTATGGTTCGGCTTGTCAAGTTGATCAAATGATAAATCGTATAAAAGAAGAGATAAATAATCCTAATTTAGATGTTGTTGCTACAGGGGGACTAGCAAGTATTATTATTCCACTTTGTAAAAATAAAATTACTCTTGATCCTAACTTAACACTTAAAGGTTTACTTGAAATATATCTTAAAAACATAAAATAGTTAATGGCTAATTTTTTTAGCCATTTTTTTTACTTGAAAAAACTTTCAATTATTTAGTGCATTAATTTATGTAATTTGAATATTTTAAACGAAATTTTTTTTATTTTTACCAACACGAAATCCGTCGGTAAAAATTC
>CAVEPF010000124.1:0-7308 GCA_963617645.1 Anaerotignum sp.
GTGTTTATAGTATATACAATAATAAAATTTTAAAAGATAGACAAATTTATGATTATGTAACTAATAATTTAGATTACGCTATAAAAAATAATGAAATCTTAGTTTATTATCAACCTGTTGTTAGAGCTATAAGTAATGAATTAACATCAGTTGAAGCTCTTGCAAGATGGCAAACTAAAGATTTTGGTATACTCTCACCATATTATTTTATTAGTACACTTGAACAAACAAAACAAATCGCTAAATTAGATACTTATATCTTTGAAACTATTTGTAAGGAGTTAAGACACAGACTAGATAACAATTTAGATTATGTTCCTGTTTCTTTTAACTTATCACGTCTTGACTTTGTATTAATGAATCCATTTGATATGGTTCTAAAATTAACTGATAAATATGATATTCCACACAGACTTATTAAAATTGAAATAACAGAATCTGTAATAATGTCAAACATTGAAGAAATCAAAAACTATATTACAAAATTCAATAATGAGGGTTTTGAAATATGGATGGATGATTTTGGATCGGCTTATTCAAGTTTAAACATGCTAAAAGAGTTTGAATTAGATGAAATAAAACTAGACTTAGCATTTTTAAGTAATTTAAATAATAAAGGTAAGATTATTATTAAAAATGTTATATCTATGGCTAAAGATTTAGGAATACAAACTTTGTGTGAAGGTGTTGAAACTAACGAACAATATAATTTCTTAAGAAATATTGGTTGCGATAAAATGCAAGGTTATTTATTCTCAAAACCTCTTCCATTTAATGATATGTTGAATGTTTTGAAAAACAAAAATATTAATGTTGAAAAGCCTAAATATAGAAATTATTATACAAAATTATCAACAATAAATTTCCAAACTGATTTACCTCTTTGTATTTTAAATTTAGAAAACAATGATGTTAAAGTTTTATATATGAATGAAGCCTGTAAAAAAAGTTTATCTGTAACAGGACTTTGTTATGAATTTGCATTAGAGAATAAAATTAATACATGGGATTTGAATTTAAAACAAAAGATATGTAATTTTGAAAATAATTCATCGTTTATTCACTCTATTAGTGGTCACTTATTTAAAATAAGTGGTAAGAGAATCTCTAAATCATTTGATAACTATTTATATATGGTAAAAATCATAAATATTAATGTTAACGAAATTGAAAAAGTTTCAAAATATGATAGTTGCTTAAGAGAATTAACTAAAATGTATTCTTCAATGTATTACTTAGACTTTAAAAATGGAACTATTGATGTTGTAATAGATGATGCGTATTCATCTAACATTAAAGATTCTATTAATAAAAGAGTTTCTAATATTAGAAAATCAATTTATCAAGGTGATGTTCTAAAATTTGATCAATTTTTTGATGTAAATAGTTTAATTAAATCATGTGAAGATAGCAAAAATAGTTATGTTACAGGTATTTTTAGATTTTATAATAAAAACAAAGAAATAACACCTATAAACGTAATAATGATACTTATTTCTAGAAAGGATCAAAAGTTCTTATTATTAACTCGTAATTTAACTATTGTAGAGTCATTAATGTTTAATGAATCAGTCAAGTTAGAGAGAGCTAAAAGAGATTTAATAAATGTAGAAAACAATATTTTAACTAATTATGATATGTTTATATCAATAATAAAAAATTCATTAAGTAATTATTATTTTAAAGATATAAATCATAAATATATAGGTGCTAGTGATACTTTCTTAAAAACTGTGCATATAAATCATATTTCAGAAATTGTTAATAAAACTGATGAAGAACTTGGAATAAATATATCTAATAACAAGTTGTTTGAATTAGAAAATAAGGTATTAAATTTAAGAACTGAAGTTAAAAATGAAACCATTTTCTATGTAGTAAAAGGTTCGTTTAGTGAAATAAAGATAAATATTTTCCCAATATGTGAAAGTAATATTGTAAAAGGAATCTTCACAGAAATTTATGATATTGACAGGTTTAATAATAAAAATATTGATTTCACTGGTCTTTCAAATTACAGTGGATTTATTGAAACATATTTAAAATATTATGCTCAGTATAAGTATTATAATGAAGATTTTTATACATTTAAGATAGAATTAACGAGATTAGATGAACTTAAAAAATCATTTGGTGTTAATTTTGTAAAGAGCGTTGAAGAAAAAGTCGCAAATAAGTTAGTATCATCTTTTGGTGCGATTTCTACAATTTATCATATAAATTATGGAACATTTGTTATAATTAAAAATCAAATGGATGAAAAAGAAGTAGAAGCATTTAAAGATAAGATTAGTAATATTATTTATGATATTAAATTAGTTGAAAATCAAGATATAACAATATTTAATGAGGTCTATGCATTTAGTGTAGAGGAAGATATATTAAAAATTTTAAAAAATACTAATTAGGAGGTAATTATGAATAAATATATGTTTTTAGCTATTGAAGAAGCTAAAAAAGGTATTTTAAACAATGAAGGAGGTCCTTTTGGTGCTGTCATTGTTAAAAATGGTGAAGTAGTAGGTAAGGGACATAATAGAGTTGTATTAAATAACGATTGTACATGTCACGGGGAAATGGAAGCCATTAGAGATGCATCTAGAAACCTTAAGACTTTTGATTTAAGTGGTTGTGAGATTTATACAACAGGTTATCCTTGTCCTATGTGTATGGGTGCAATCCTATGGTCAAACATGAAGAAATTTTATTATGGATGTAATGTAAAAGATACAAATGACATCGGTTTTAGAGATGAAATTTTCTATAACAGAACTGAAGAAGAAAAGAAAAACTTTGAAGAAGAAGTTGATAGAGATAAGTGTCTTGAATTATATCAAATGTATCAAAATCTAAATGATAAAACAAATTACTAGAGGGGTCTAATTTTATTAGACCTTTTTAGGTAAATAGTAAACAAATTTATAAATTTTGTAAATTACATAATAATTGATTTATGTTACAATAATTTAAATAAATTAAGAAAGGAGAAAATATGAGTCAAAAATTTAGACTATCAACCGCTCTTGATGTTGATGATTTATTAATTGAGTGTATCCCATACGCTATAAAGTTAGCTAATGAGGAATATAAATTTGATCCACCTCTTTCAATAAACGAAGTTGATAGATGGGGAAAACTTGGTACAAGAGCTGATATTATTTTTAAATATTTTAATGACCCAAAATTTTATGAAAATCAACCAGTAATTGAAGGGGCTAAAGAATTTGTAAGAAAACTTTCAAAAATGACTGAAGTTTTTATTTCAACTTCTATTCCACCAGAGTTTATGGGCATTAGAGCTAAAAGATTGATGGAAGAATTCCCAGAAATTCCAGCTTCAAATATTTATATGGGATCTAGAAAAGATAAAATTAAAACAGATATTTTATTTGATGATGGTATGCATAACATATTTAAATCTAATGCAAGTTATCCTGTTTTAATGCGTAGACCTTGGAATCAAAGTGCTACTGGCATGCTTGCTGTAAACAATTACGATCAATTTTTAAAGTTAGTTGAGGTTATAGCAAAATCATATTCTGTATTTAAACCTGAATTTAAAACACCAGGTATTTTAATTTTAGTAGGCCCTAGTGGTAGTGGTAAAACTAAAATTGCAAGTGTACTTTGCAAGAAATTAAAGACATTTGAAAAATTAGTTAGTTATACAACTGAAGATAAATCAGCTTTAAAAGTGAATTCTTGGTATAAATATTTAAGTAACGAAGATTTTATGGAAAAATTATCTCATGGTGATTTCATTGAATCTACAATGTATGCAGGACATGCATTTGGCTCACGCAAGAGTGATATTGATAAAATATTAAATAAAGGTAAAAATGTTTTATGTACTATGGATATATGTGGTGCTATGAGTATAAAAACAATTTACGAAAATGTAGTTACTGTATATATAAAGCGTGATAGAAAAGTATTAATTGAAACAATTCTTGCTAAAAATACTACAAATGAAGATAAGGTAAATAGAATTATTGCAATCGACTGTGAAAAAGAAAATGCTGACATTTGTGATTATTTAGTAAAAGACGAAGGCGATTATTCTGAAGCTTGTGATAAAATTATAGAAATGTTGGATTTAAAATAATATGAAATTTATTAGATTTAAAGCTATTAGTGAATGTTTAGGTATTAGAAGAAGTAGTGTTGCATATTTTCTTATAAATGAAACAAATACATATGATGTATCAACTTATGAACACCCACTAAATAGTTTAAAAGAAATAAAAATAAATAAAGCGTGTGTTACTTTTTTAGGCGAAGATTATGACATTGATCATGCGATAAATTTTAAATTAAAAGCACACTCACTTGGAAACGAAATTGATGAACATGCTCATCTAGACATTAAATTTATCGAGGTTAATGAAAAAGATTTAGATAGAATTAAAGGCTTATTTGATGAAAGATTAGACCCTGAATATAGTGGTGAATTTGAATTTATTTATGGTTTTTATTTATTAAATTGTGGTCTAGATTCAGACGAGTATTTTAGTCAAAGTTTAAATAAAGGATTTCGTCTAGCAAATAAGTATATTAAAGGATAGTGATCTCTTTGAAAGTATTTAGAAAAATTATAATTGTATTACTTTTTTTAATTGATGTTATGCTTATAGCTTTTGCATCATTTGTAAGTCAAGATTATAAAGCAGTAAATGTCGATAATTATATTAAAAGTAATGATAAAGTAGAAGTTAAATATATTGATAATGATATGTATTTCTCCCCTAAGGAAAATAGTAAAAATATTGGACTAATTTTTTATAGTGGAGCACTTGTTGAAAAAGAAGCTTATGCGCCTATTATGAATAAATTAGCTCAAAAAGGTTTCATTGCAGTTTTAGCAAATATGCCATATAAATTAGCTTTCTTTGGAATTAATAAAGCTGATAAAATAATTGAAAACAATTCAAATATTGATTGGTATATAGGAGGACATTCTTTAGGTGGGGCAATGTCTAGTTCATATTACTTTAATCATAGTGATAAATTAGAAGGTCTAGTGCTTTTAGCAGGATATTCAACAAGAGATTTAACTACTTTAACTAATCCTTATATCTTATCTATTTTTGGGTCAAACGATGAAGTTTTAAATAGAAAAAGTTATGATGAGAACCGTCACAATATTAAATTGAATCTATATGAATTTGAAATTAAAGGTGCTAATCACTCTGGATTTGCAAGCTACGGAGCACAAAAAGGTGACGGAGAAAGTACTATTTCTAAAAGTGAACAATGGGATATTACCACAAATTATATTTCATTGTTTATGACACATTCATTTTAATTAAAAAAATCAATCAAAAAAAATATGAAAAAATTGTGATTTTTTTTGTTTACAAATAAAATGTTTCGTTCTATAATTTTAGCAGTTATATAGAATATCTAAGAGATAAATAAAAGCTAGATAGTCATAAATAAAAACTGTATTAGGTAATAAATAAAAACTTCAGTACATAAATAAGAATTGGATATTATTAAAAACGAATATTTTTTTATTTAAGGAGAAAATTATGGCTCACAAAATTTTGGAGTTAAAGGGTATTCGTAAAGAATATGGACAAAATGTTATTCTAGATGACTTTGATCTAGCTATTAACGAAAACGAATTCGTTACGTTTTTAGGACCATCTGGTTGTGGTAAAACAACTACACTTCGTATTATTGGTGGATTTGAAGATATGCAAGGTGGAGAATTATTACTAGACGGTGAAAATATTGCCTCTCTACCTGCACATAAAAGACCAATTAATACTGTTTTCCAAAGATATTCATTATTTCCTCATTTAAACATTTACGATAATATTGCGTTTGGTTTAAGAAACAATGTATACTCAAATATCTATGATATTGGTACTATGGATTTAATGGAAGATTATGGTTTTTCTGAAGAAGATATCGATAGTTTAACTCGTAAATTAGCGCACATTAATAAACCAAGTGAAGTAAAAGCATATGTTATTAATTTATTTGAATCTAAATCATTCTATTATAATGTTAAAAATTATTTAGATACAAATACAAAAGAATTTAAAAAATTAAGTTTTAGTGAATATGCAAAAAAGATTAAAAACAAATTAGAAGAATTAGGCTTAATTTATAATGTAGGTGGTAATAAATTTAGCGAATCTTATAAAAATTTATTATCTGATATGGCTAAAGATGATATATATTTCAAAATGATTAATGAAATAAAGAAAAGATCATTTAAAGAAGATATTATTCAAAGAGAAGTTAAGAAAGCTTTAAAGCTTGTAAATCTTGAAGGATATGAAGAACGTTTCATTAATCAATTATCAGGTGGACAAATGCAAAGAGTTGCGATAGCACGTGCTATTGTTAATAAACCTCGTATTTTATTACTTGATGAACCACTTTCAGCTCTTGATTTAAAACTTAGAAAAACAATGAGACTTGAACTTCGCGAAATGCAAAAGAATTTAGGTATTACATTTATCTTTGTTACACATGATCAAGAAGAAGCTATGGTAATGTCTGATACTGTTGTTGTTATGAATAATGGCGAAATTCAACAAATGGGTCGTCCTGAAGATATTTATAATACACCAGCTAATAAGTTTGTTGCATCATTCATTGGTGAGGCTAATATATTTAGAGGAGTTTATCCTGAAGCCAGAAGATTTACATATCAAGATAAGACATTTAAAGTTTCTGCTCATGACTTTATGCCAAACGATAAAATTTATTGTATGGTAAGTTATGAAGACTTTGATATTTGTTTACTAGAAAATGCTAAGTTCACAGGAATTGTAAAAGATGTTAAATTTGCTAAAAATGAATATGTTTTACAAGTAGAAGTTGAAAACGATTTAAAGTCAAAAATTATAGTTAAGACTGAAGATAAGTATAATGTTAATGATAAATTAGGATTTACTGTAGAACCAGGTAATATTTATTGCGAAGCAATAACAGAAAAGAAAGCTAAGTTACTTGCAAACTATGATGATTGTAATATTATTGAAGCTGTTTATTTAGGAAACCAACAAGTTACTTTCTTTGATAATGTATTTGATACATATGTTACAACATTTATCCCTGGCGAAGTAGTTGATGCAGTAATTAGACCTGAAGACTTTGATCTTGAAATAGATGATCCTGATTCAGCTATTTTAACAGGTATTGTTACAAAATCAGTATTTACTGGTGTACATTTCCAATTATGGGTTAATATTGGTGACAGAGAAGTTACTGTTCAAGATTACCAAAACGTAGAAGTAGGTTCTAAAGTTGGTCTTAAAGTTGATTTCTATGAAATTCACTTAATGAAAG
>CAVEPF010000125.1:0-10211 GCA_963617645.1 Anaerotignum sp.
ATTAACTTGTTACTTAATTTCGTATATTTATTGTCATATGTTCAGTTTTCAAAGACCTAACGGCTTTAACAGCCTTATAGATTATACATTAAATACTTTTTAAAGTCAAAACTTTTTTTAAATATTTTAATGAATAAATGGTGGTCAGGGTTGGTTTCGAACCAACGAACCCTAAGGATCAGATTTACAGTCTGACGCGTTTAGCCTCTTCGCTACCTGACCATTTATTAATTTAAACGCTTATTCACAGCGCTTTTTTATTATAGTATAGAATAACTCATAAATCAATAGTTTTTTTAAAATATTTTGATTTTTTTATTTTAGAAAAGAAAGTTCCATTTTTTAACTTTCTTTTCTAACTGTATTTTTTAGTTTTTTCTCAAGTTCAAAGCCTGACATCATGATAATGCGTTCACATCCTAAACACATAAGTTTATAATCCGCACCATTTCTTATTACTTTCCACTCTTTAGAGCCACAAACATGAGTCTTTTTAAAAGTTAAAATATCGCCAATATTATACATTTTATTCCTCTAATAATTTATTAATAAAATCCTTTAATTCTTTTTCAGATTTAAAATTTAATACTAATTGTGTTTTTTTAACTTTAGAAACATTATTAAATTTTAAAGATAATTTTTTCTCAAGTTCAATATATTCACTATTTTCTTTTTTGGCTATAGGTTTCTTTTTTTCTTCATTACTTACGAGTTTTTCAACATCTCTAACAGATAAATTTTCATCAACAATCTTTTTAGCAATAGATTTAATTTTGTCTTTATCTAATAATTTTGATAAAGCTCTTGCATGACCCATTGAAATTTGTTTAGAATCAACTAATTTCATTACTTCTTCTGGTAAATTTAAAAGTCCTAACATATTAGTTACGTAAGATCTTGTCTTACCTACACGAGTGGCTACTTCTTTTTGAGTCAAATCTAGTTCTCTCATAATTTGATTATAAGCTTTAGCTTCTTCAATCGGAGATAAGTTTTCTCTTTGTAAATTTTCTATTAACGCAAGTTCAATCATCTTGCTTTTTTCATATTGTCTTACAATTGCAGGAATAGTTGGCATGTTTAACAATACACTTGCTCTATATCTTCTCTCACCTGCAATAATAATATAATAATCTTTAACTTCTTTTACAATAATAGGTTGAATAACTCCATGCTCTCTAATAGAAGCCGCTAAATCATTTAATTCTGCCTCATCAAAAACATAACGAGGTTGGTACGGATTAGGTTTAATTTTATCTAATGGAATTTCAATTATATTTTCTAGACTATTTTCATCTTTAACGTTTTCGTTTAATAAATCTTGTAAAGTTTTTTTATTGCTCATTTTTAACAATCTCCTTTGCAAGTTCTTTAAATTGTTTAGCCGAAGAGCTTCTAATTGCATATTCTAAAACAGACATACCATAATTTGGCGCAATTTGAGCCTTTACATCAGTTGAAATAATAGTTTTAAAAACTTTTTCGCCAAAACATTCTTTTATTTCGCTAACTATTTGCCAATTAGATTTTACTCTTTTATCTAACATAGTTAATAAAATACCTTCTATTAATAGTTGCTTATTATTAACCTTTTTCTTCTTTTGAACAATTTTAATTGTATTTAATAATTGAGTTAAACCATCAATTGCTAAAAATTGACATTGTACAGGAATTATAATTGTATCTGCTGCATATAAACTTGATATAGTAATAAGACCTAAAGAGGGAGGACAATCTAAAATAATATAATCATAATTCTTTTTGACCTTTTCGATTTTTTCACTAAGTATAAAATCTTTATCAGAATTATCAATAAGTTTTGTTTCTAGAGTAGACAAATTAATATTAGACATTACTAAGTCACATTTAGCATATTTAGGGTGCATAATGCAACTAGAAAGTGGGGCATCATTAGTTAGACATTCAAATATAGTATTTTGACTATATCTATCTAGCCCTAAAGAAAGAGTAGCTGAAGCTTGAGGATCCATATCTATTAATAAGGTAGTTTTTCCAAGTCTAGAAAGCGCATCAGCTAAATTAACAGCTGTAGTTGTTTTTCCTACTCCACCTTTTTGATTTGTAATAGCTATAGTTTTACAAGGCATTTTACCCCTCCTTTATCTAATTGGATTCTTTTTAATTTGCGCAAATTGTCGAGGATACTTTTTAGGAGTTTCCTTAACTTTCTTTATAATAATAAAAGTTCTACTACCTAAATTGTCAGGTAATTCAAAACTTTTTATCTCACTTACTTCTCCGCCTAAAACTTTAATTGTGTTTTTAGCTTCACTTAATTCTTCTTCAAATTGAGTAGATTTCATTGCAACAAAAAATCCACCTATTTTAGTTAATGGTAAGCATAATTCAGACAAAACATTAAGTCTAGCAACAGCACGAGCACTCACTACATCAAATTTTTCTCTCGATTCTTTTGCAGCATCCTCAGCTCTATTGTGGAATGCTTTTACATTATCTAAATTTATTTTTTGGATTAGTTCATTTAAAAATATAATTCTTTTATTTAATGAATCAATAATATTTACATCAATACTAGGATTAATAATAGCACATGGGACGCTAGGGAATCCTGCACCCGCACCTACATCACATAAAGATTTATTATTTAAATCGATAACTTTAGTTAATAATATAGAATCTAAAAAATGTTTATAAAATACTTCATCATGTTCAGTTATTGCAGTTAAATTAGTGTGACTATTATATTCAACAAGAAATGAATAATAGTTTTCAAATTTTTCTAACTCTTCGTTTGAAATATTTATATCAAATTCTTTAGCAAGATTTATAAAATCCATATTATTTTCTCCTAATAGTATCTAAATACACTGATAAAACTGCAATATCAGCTGGATTTACTCCAGATATTCTACTTGCTTGACCTAAAGTTTGAGGTTTGATTTTTTTAAACTTTTCACGAGCCTCAAGAGCAATATTATCAACCTTATCCCAATCAATATCAGATGGAATTGATTTTTCATCTAAAGATTCTAATTTCTTTGCTTGATTTAAGGCTTTTGCGATATAGCCTTCATACTTGATAAGTATTTCAACTTGTTCAATTACTTCATCATCAAAATCTAAATCAATTAAATTTTTAATATGAGTAACATTAATTTCAGGTCTCTTTAACATATCAAATCCTTTAATAGATTCTTTTAAAGGACTTGAATTAATTGAAAGTAAATAATCATTATTTTCTTTTGACATTAATACATTATTTGTTTTCAAATAATCCATACACTTATTAATGTTTTCAATTTTTAAATTCAATCTATCATGTTGTTCTTCGGATATTAAACCATATTTATAACCATATTCTCTTAGTCTAATATCAGCATTATCATGTCTTAGTAAAAGTCTATATTCAGATCTACTTGTTAAAAGTCTATATGGTTCTTCAGTTCCTTTAGTCACTAAATCGTCAATTAAAACACCAATATATGCTTCGTCTCTTCTTAAAATGAAAGGTTTTTCTCCTTTTAATTTTAGTGCCGCATTAATACCAGCCATCAAACCTTGACATGCAGCCTCTTCATATCCACTAGTACCATTAATTTGACCAGCGCAGAATAAGTTAGGTACAATTTTAGTTTCAAGATTTGGATATAATTGAAGTGGATTAATAGAATCATATTCAATTGAATATGAATACTTTATAACCTCGCAGTCCTTAAGTCCTGGAATTAAACGAATCATTTTATCTTGAATAGGAGCTGGCATTGAAGTAGAAAATTCTCCTAAATAACATTGATCCCACTCTAAACTTTCAGGTTCTAAAAATACTTGATGTCTCTCTTTATCTTTAAATTTTAAAATCTTTGTTTCAATTGATGGACAATATCTAGGTTCAACACCCTCAATAACACCACCATACATTGCACTTTCTTTAATATTGTCAGAAACAATTTTATGTATTTCAGGGTTAGTATAAGTTAAATAACAAGGAATATTTACATTTTTAATAGGATCATATCCTGGGTCAAAAGAAAACTTATAAGGTAAATCTGAACCAGGAGCTAATTCAGCTTTTGAATAATCAATTGTACTAGCTTTAATACGTGGTGGTGTACCAGTTTTTAAACGACGAACATCAAATCCTAATTCTTTAAGTTGCTTACTAATACCATGACTTGTTGCTTGATCATCAGGACCAGCTTCATAGAAAGAGTGGCCTCTAAATATTAAACTTGATAAATAGGTACCCGTAGTCAAAATAACAGCACTACCTAAAAATTCATTTCCATTTTCACATACAACGCCTTTCAAAATGTTGTTTTCAACAATTAAATGGTCAACATATGCTTCATATAAAGTTAAATTTGGTGTATTTTCTAAATGAATTCTCATTTGCTTAGTATACAAAACTTTATCATTTTGACTACGAAGTGCTCGAACAGCAGGACCTTTAGATGAATTAAGCATCTTAATTTGAAGTCTTGTTAAATCAGCATTCTTTCCTTGGTATCCTCCAAGTGCATCTATTTCACGAACAACAACACCTTTAGCTGGTCCTCCAACAGAAGGATTACAAGGCATTGATCCTAACATATCAAGATTTCCACTAATTAATAATGTTTTAAATCCCATTTTACTTGTAGCTAAACAAGCTTCACATCCAGCGTGACCGCCACCAACTACTATAACATCAAAATTCATTTTAACACCTCACAATATTTCTATTTTAGCATTTTAAAATATAAAGTAAAGAAAAGAAAACAAAATCAAAGCCTATAAAGCCTTGATTTATTTTCATTTAATATTTAGTCAACTAAATATGCGTATAAAAGTTCCATAGTATTTTTTATACCATCTAAATGTGTTCTTTCAGCACCATGGCTTGCACAAACACCTTGTCCGATAAGTGCGCCTTTAGCATCAAGTCCTGCTCTCCATGCAGCACCGATATCAGATCCATAATATGGGAATATATCAACTGTATAGTTTAATTTTTTATTTTTAGCAATTTCGATAAGACGACTTGTTAAATCATAACTATAAGGACCACCTGAATCTTTAGCACAAATTGAAACTGCAAACTCATTACCAGCTAGATCTTTACCAACACAACCCATGTCAACTGTAACAAATTCATCAATAGATGTATCTACAGTAGCTGCACCGTGTCCTACCTCTTCTTGATTTACAAAATATACAAAAGTATCATAATGAGGAATTACATTGTTATCTTTCATCTCTTTAAGAACACCAAGAATACCAATTACACTACCTTTATCATCGATAAATCTAGATTTTAAGAAACCAGATTCAGTTAATACTGTTTTAGGATCGTAGCAAATATAGTCCCCATTTTGAATATCTAAATTTAAAACATCTTCTTTGTTTTTAACAACCTCATCAAGACGAACAATTAATGTGTCAAGATTACGAGGAGAGGTTTTAGCATCTTCGTAAACGTGAACTGAAGAAGATTTACATAAAATAGTTCCTGTATAAACTTTATTAGTTCTAGTATAAACCTTACAATATTCACCATCTAATGTAGGTAAACTTGGTCCACCTATATTTGTAACTGATAATGTACCATCACTATTTATAGATCTAACCATAAGACCTAATGTATCAACGTGTGCACTTGTCGCAACAACTTTAGAAGAATCTCTTCCTTTAATAAATACTTTAATGTTACCTTTATTAGTTACATCAGCTTCGTAACCTAGTTTAAGTAATTCATCAAGTAAGACTTTATCAATATTTTCAGAAAATCCTGTAGGAGAATCAGTTAAAAATATCTTATTAATTATTGATTTAACATATGATAAATTCATAATTTACACCTTATTTAATATCTTTATAAGTTTTAGCTAAAGCCTCTTTAGTGAATCCAAAATGTTCATGCATATGCGATATTGGTGCAGAGATACCAAATGTATCAATACCCTTTACATTATTTGCATATTTATACCATGGCATTGTAGATCCCATTTCGATAGCTAAACGTTTAACACACTTGCTTGGTAATACTTCTTCCTTGTATTTACTATCTTGTTTATCAAATAGGAATGGTGAAGGCATAGAAACAACACGAATACTATATCCATCTTCTTCAAGTAATTTAGCAGTATCAAGTGCGATAGATAATTCACTTCCTGAAGAAATTAAAATACCATCATAGTTTGAATTTGTTTCATATACTACATATGCACCTAAATAAACTTTATCTTTATCAGTGTTTTCTAACATTGGTAATCCTTGACGGCTTGTAGTGATAACTGTAGGAGTCTTTTTACTATACATAGCAATCTCTAAAGCTCCAGCTACTTCTTTTGCATCAGCAGGACGAAGGACATTTAGATTTGGAATAGATCTCATCATTGCAAAATGCTCAATTGGTTCATGTGTAGGACCATCTTCTCCAACACAAACTGTATCATGAGAGAAAATAAAGATTGAAGGCAATTTCATAAGAGCCGCAAGTCTAATAGCAGGTTTCATATAGTCAGAGAATACAAAGAAACCAGAGCCAAACGCTTTTAATCCACCATGTAAATTAATACCATTGACAATAGCACCCATTGCATGTTCTCTTACACCAAAGCGAATGTTTCTACCATATTTAAAACCAGACTCGTAATTACCATCTAATCCTTTAACAAATGTAGAACTTGTAAGATCTGCAGAACCTCCGATTAAAGAAGGATTTTGTTTAGAATATTCATCTAAATAAGCACCTAAAATTTTTCTTGTAGATTCTTTTGTTCCAACAGGATATTCTTTTAATTTGCTTATATCAACTCTAAAATCATCAAAAACATGTTTTTGGAATTCTTTATATTTTTCATTATATTTATTTTGGTAAACTGAAAGCATTTGATTATAATAATTATCTCTTTCTTTACCTTTTTCATAAACTAATTTTCTAAAATTATCATATACTTTAGGATCAACCTCAAATGAAGAATAATTATAGCCTAAAGTTTGTTTTAAAATTTTAGTATTTTCTTCGCCAAGTGGTTTACCATGACATGAATTAGTTCCTGAATCAGGAGAACCAAAACCAATAATTGTCTTAACTTCGATAATTGTAGGTTTATCACTTTCTTTAGCTTTACTGATTGCATTATCTATTGCATCAATATCATTTCCGTCAGTAACCTTGATGTAATTCCAACCCATCGCGTAAAATTTTAATTCAACATTTTCAGTATTTGAAAGTTCTACTTCACCATCAAGCTGAATATCATTTGAATCATATAAAAGAATTAACTTATTTAATTTCAAATGTCCGGCAAGAGATATGGCTTCTTGAGCGATACCTTCTTGAAGATCACCATCACCACACAAAACATATGTATAATGATCAACAGGTCTTAAATTTCCCTCATTAAATTTATTAGCTAAATAATCTTCAGCTAAAGCCATACCAACACTTGTAGCAATACCTTGTCCTAGAGGACCAGTAGTCATTTCAACACCATCAGTAAATTTATATTCAGGGTGTCCTGGAGTTTTAGAATTATATTGTCTAAAATTCTTTAAATCATCCATTGAAATATTAAATCCGCATAAATGATATAATGCATATAACATAGCACTTGCATGACCTGCTGATAATACAAATCTATCTCTATTAAACCAGTTTGAATTATCAGGATCTACATTCATATGTCTTGTAAATAATGTGTAAACAATAGGTGCACTTCCAAGTACAATACCAGGGTGACCACTGTTCGCTTTATTAATCATATCAACACCAAGTAGTCTAATAGTATTGACACATAGTTTGTCTAATTCACTTGCCATAATTTTAACCTTACTCTTCTTTTGTTTCTATATTATTTTCTTCTACATCACTAGTTTCACTAGCGTCATCTTCGTTTACAGAATTTGTATCTAATGTATCACAAGATACTTCATCTTCTTTTGTTTCTTCTGTAGTTTCTTCTGAATCTAAATCGTTATCACTTTCATCACTGTAGTGAGCTTCAAAATACTCATCAATATAAGTTCTTTGTTCCTTAAGTAATCTTTCATACTTAGTTTCACCAAAATAAACTTTAATTTTATCTAATGCAGTTTGTTGTTCTTGTGTAATCTTATTAATAATTGACTTTCTTGCAAACATTAAGCCAATAAAACAAATAACAGGAACAGCAAATGTTAAAATCATGTTAACAGTATCAGACATTTGTGCACTCTTAAACATTTTGTTCCAGTTTGCAATAAATAAGAATAAAACTATTACTACAATAATCGAAGGTATAGCAACTCTACGAGAAAAATTCTTTTGTATTATTTCGCAATTATCCCAAAATCCTAACCACTCTTTATTAACTTCAACAGTATAAAGTTCATTTAGTTTTTCGTAATAATCTTTTTCAACAGCTAATCTGTAATTAACACCATCTTTACTTGACCATACAGCGAATTTACCTTGTCTTGTAAACTCTTCTAAAACATCTTTATAGTCATTCATATAATAAATTTCAACAGAGTGACCATTAACATTTTGAGTCTCAATTGGTGTAGATGGCACAGGCACATAATCTTCACCAGGTGCTGGCTCTACATATGGAAGATTTCCTAATTCTTCATACAATCTTTCATTTAACTTCATTTTATGTATCCTTTCTAAACATATCTTATTTAATTATATCATAATAAAATTATAAAATGTGTTAAAATCCACAAAATATTCATAAATGTTTAAAACTTGATTTTTATAATATGTTATAATCATTAAAAAAGGAGGTATTTTTAATGGATAATAAAAAAGTTTTAATTGTTGAAGATGAATACGAAATTTCAAAAATAACAAAGGCCTACTTTGAAAAAGCAGGTTACGAAGTATTTCAAGCTTTCACAGGAGAGGAAGCTTTAAACGTTTTTCAAGCTGAAAATTTTGATTTGGTAACTTTAGATATAATGTTACCAAAACTTAATGGTTTTGAGGTTCTTAAAATAATAAGAAGTTCTTCTTTAGTGCCTGTAATTATTATTACTGCTTTAGACGACGAAGAAAACATTCTTAAAGGCTATGAACTAAAAGTTGACGATTATATGCCTAAACCATTTAACCCTAAAGTTTTAGTTGCTAAAGCTAATAACCTTTTAAATAGATTATCAAATTTATCTACCACTACAAAATATGAAAAAGGAGCTTTACAATTAAATTTTGAAACACATACTGTTTATAAAGATAATCAAGAATTGTTATTATCTAAAACAGAATTTGATTTACTTGCGCTTTTAATTAAATTAGAAGATAGAGTTTGTTCAAGAGATTTAATATTAGACGAAATTTGGGGACAAGCAACATATGTAGATAATAGAATTGTTGATACTTATGTAAAAAACTTAAGAAAAATGATTAAACCATATAATTATATTAAAACAATTTATAAATCTGGCTATATGTTTTCATTAAAAGAAAGCGATAATACAAATGAAGAACAATAAATATAGTTTTGATACTTTAAGTAAAAAACTAAACAAATTATATTTATTATCTTATGGTTTATTGTACATAATAATATTATCGTTTTGTATTGCGACCGTAATAATTAACAAAAATTTAATATATCTAATTGCAATGTTGATTGTTCTTCTTGTAATTACAATTATACCAATTATTGTTTGTTATTTAACTAAGAGTATACTCTATCCTTTAAACGAAATTAATAGATATCTTCAAAATTTATCCCAATTTAAATATTATAAGAATAAACACTTCTTTAATATTGAAGAATATAATGCTATGTTTAAAAACATTAAAAACCTCTCAGATATTCTTGAAGAAACTAAACTTAATTATGAAACATACAGAAAAAGAATAAATGAATATAATACAAAAAAAGAAATGATCGAAATTCAAGAAAAAGATTTAATTTATTCTATTTCTCACGAATTAAAAACTCCTATTTCCATAATAGAAACAGGTGCATATGCAATAATTGACGGGATATACGAAGGGGAAGAAGCTAAAAAAGAATTAGAGATAATAATTGAACAATGTAAGATTTCAATACAAATGATTCAATCTGTTTTAAATGTTTTTAAATTATCCCAAACTGATTTTGCATCTAAAAAAACACTATATTCTTTAAGTGATCAAGTTTCTTTAAAGTTAAATGATTTTTCAGATATGATTAAAAAATTTAATCATAAACTTACAACTAACATTGAAGACAACGTTACAATTTTTGCAGTTGAAAATCAAATAGCTACAG
>CAVEPF010000125.1:10221-64762 GCA_963617645.1 Anaerotignum sp.
TTATCTAATTCAATTCAAAATGCTATTACCTATTCTCCAAGTGGTTCTGATATTATTATTAATGTTAAAAATATAGGAAATGAATCTATATTTGAAATAATCAATACAAACGTAAATATCGATGAATCTAAAATGGCACACATTTTTGAACCATTCACTAAAGTTGATGAGTCTCACACAAAGAAAAACTATACCGGAAATGGTTTAGGCTTATATATTAATAAACAAATACTTACTAAAATGAAATTTGATTTTGGAATGTTAAATGTAGAAAACGGCGTAAAATTTTATTTTATAGGAAAGAAAAAATAAGTCATTAGAAAAAGGCTTTCGAACAAACAAAAACCCTAATCTAATGATTTTTTTAAAATAATAAACTAATCAAATTACCTATTAAATTGTTACTAAATAACCATGATGATATTGATGTATAACCTCTATCATTAAACCCTGCAACTGATGCTAAACCTTTTATATCGCACGTTACAAACAAATTAAATTGTTCAATACCAGCTTTATTAAAAATTAATATTACGACAAACATTAAGACTTGAAGAACTATATATAATATAATTGCTTGAAGTACAACACCTAATACACCATCAACAATTTTAATAAGAGTAGATGTTCTTAATAATTTAGCAAATAATTTTAAAATCCAGAAAACAAGTTTAGTACCAAGCCATAGGATAATAAATGCTATCACCACTAATGCAACTGTTGTCACTAAACTAGCTATATTATTTGCAATACTATCAGCTAATGTAGATGTATCAATATTTTGTGAATCTATTACAAATTTTGAAATAAATTCAGGAATTCCTAAATTTTTTAGTGTCGCAATAGCTCCTTCTTTATCAGAAATAGCTTTAATAGATTCATTTGAACTAATATTGTTATAGAAGTATTCTGCCCAATAATGTCCAAACAAAGGATATAAAACACCATTTGCAAATTTTACACTAAATAATAGTGCAACAATTAAGCCACAAAACTTTCTTGATATTTCTAACGCCTTAATTAGAAAACCTTTTTTAAACCCTATAAATATCATAATTAATGCAGCTAAAACAATAACAACATCTGTAATACTAAAGAACTTAACATAACTATAATTCATTTTAAACACTTCCTAACATTTTTATCTCTATTTTTATTTTAATTAAATTTATCAAAAAATGAAATATGATTTATATAAAAAATAAAAAAAGCCCTACTCACATCATGAACAAGCTTATGGCTGCTATCTTCCGATCCTGACCAGGTTCACCGCCCACAATTGAGTAAAGCTAACAATATATTAGCATAAGAACATTTTAAATTCAAGATTTTTTAATTCTTAACTCTTTAAAAAAATTTTGAATTAATTCTTTTGATTTTTCTTCTTCAATGTGACCAAAGACTTTAATCGGTGGATTTTGAAAATTAATACTTTGTAAACTAATTTTAGATTCACATGCACCCATAGCTTTATCTACAGCACCAAAATAAACAGTTTGTATATGAGATTGCATAATAGCACTCATACACATCGCACATGGCTCTAATGTAATATAAATTTCTGCTCCATCAAGTCGCCAATTATTAATCTTTTTACTTGCTTTCTTAATCGCAAGTATTTCCGCATGACTTGTCGCATCCATATTCTTTTCTTTTTTATTATATGCTTTAGCTAATACCTTAGAATCTTTAACAATAACACATCCTACAGGTACTTCGCCTTTCATGTATGCTTTTTGTGCTTCCTTCAAAGCTAAATCCATGAAATTATTTTTCATTTCTATGTAAAACTACATGGCACTTTCTACATCTTGCTTCATATGATTCTTTTGCACCAACTAATACAACAGGGTCAAAATCATATGCAGGATGATTATCAATAATACGTTGAGTTCTTGTAGCTTCTTCTCCGCAACATACACAAATTGCAGTTAATTTAGTTACTTTTTCTGCATATGCTAAAAGTGTTGGCATAATTCCAAAAGGATCTCCCTTAAAATCAAGATCAAGACCAGCACAAATAACACGTAATCCTCTTTTAGCTAAATCATTGCATACATCAATTACTGATGAATCAAAAAATTGAACTTCATCGATTACAACAGATTGAGTTGTAGGACTAATATGATCATAAATTTCTTTTGCATTATCAATATTAACAGCTTTAATTTTTCTTAAATTATGACTTGATATTTCACTAACTGAATATCTATCATCAATTCTAGGCTTAAATACTACATATTCTCTTTTAGCGTAATCCATTCTTGTAATACGTCTAATTAATTCTTCAGTTTTTCCAGCATACATTGGTCCACATATAACTTCAATATAACCAGACTTATTAATACTATATTCCATAAAACACCTCTAACATTTGTAATTATTATATAATATAATGTTAATTTTTTTTAGTGTTTTTTAAAAGAAAAAACACTAGCTTAAGCTAGTGTGAATTCTTTACTACTTTTTTAAGTTGTAACGCTTGTTGAACTTGTCAACAGCACCATCACTTTGAGTGAATGCTTGTTTACCAGTATAGAATGGGTGGCAGTTTGAGCAAGTATCAACACGGATTTCGTCAAGTACTGAACCTGATTCGAATTTAGCACCGCAAGTTGTGCAAGTAACTGTTACCTTCTTATAATCTGGATGGATTCCATTTTTCATAACGTTATATCTCCTTCCGCCATAGCTTTAAAAGCCATAGAAAGTTTACGTTTGTTATAATATCATAGTTTATTTTATTTTTCAATACAAAAATTAAAGAAAAAGATGTGGAAATTCCACATCAATTTTTTTAGAACATTTTTAAATATTTCTTAATTTCCCATTCAGTAACATGAGTTCTGAAGTCGTCCCATTCAATTTGTTTAGCTTCAACAAGCTTCTTAGTTAAATGAGCACCGATTGCTTCTTGCATTAAAGCATCCTTCTTAAATTCAACGATAGCTTCTTTTAAGTTTTCAGGTAAACAATCAACACCTAGAGCTTCACGTTCGCTTTGTGAACAAGCAAATAAGTTTGTATGAATTTCTTCAAAATGCTTAGCTGTGCCAGCAATACCATCTAGACCAGCACGTAATAATACAGATGCTGCTAAGTATGGATTTGTTGTAGGGTCTACACTTCTAACTTCAGTTCTTGTCTTGTTACCTCTAGCTGAAGGAATACGAATCATTGTTGATCTGTTAGCTTCAGACCATGAAATATAACAAGGAGCTTCAAATCCTGGAACAATTCTCTTGTATGAATTTACAGTAGGATTTGTAACTAAGCAGAAACCTTTTGCATGAGTTAAAATACCATCAATCCAAGCTTTTGCAGTAGCACTTAAACCATCTTCGCTAGTTGGATCGAAGAAAATATTCTTTCCGTCTTTATCAGTTAATGAGCAATTACAATGCATACCACTACCATTAATACCATAAATAGGTTTTGCCATGAATGTTGCATGGTAACCATGACGCTTAGCAACATTTTTAACAATTAACTTAAATGTTTGTACATTATCACAAGCTTCAAGAGAGTTATCAAATCTGAAATCAATTTCATGTTGACCAATGCTTACCTCATGATGTGCAGCTTCTACCACAAACCCAACCTTTTGAAGTTCAAGAACGATATCTCTTCTACAATCTACATCTCCGTCGATAGGCGCAACATCAAAGTAACCACCTTCATCGTTAGGAACTAATGTAGGTTCGCCTGTTGCCTTATCTACTTTAAATAAGAAGAATTCTGGTTCAACACCAATATTAAATTTAGAGAATCCAGCTTTCTTCATGATTTCAATATTTTTCTTTAATTGTCCTCTAGGATCACCAGCAAATGGAACTAATTCACCAGTTTTAGTTCTTTGACAAACGTCACAAATAAATCTTGCAACCTTACCATATGTAGTATCTTCCCAACTACATACTAAGAATGTGTCTAAATCAGGAACCATGTACATATCAGCTTCTTCTGTACGTACAAATCCTTCAATACTTGATCCATCGAACATAATTTCGTTGTCCATTGCATCATCTAATCTATCAGCAGGAATTTCAACGTTCTTTAATCCACCGTTCATATCAGTGAATTGCATACGTAAATACTTAATGTTTTCCTCCTTGCAGATTTTTCTGATGTCTTCTTTTGTATAACCTTTCATTTCTCCTCCAAATGATTCAATACAAATAAAAAAAGGAAACATTGGAGTTTCCTTGTTGCCAAAAACCAAATAATTGCATCTTTGCAAGTTTCATTTATATTAAATCTAGGCGCCTTTGCCTACACTAATATTTTAATATAAAAAAACTTAAAATCAATATAATTTCAATTGAAAACGCTATTCATTTAAAATTCGCATACAAATGTCTTTTTTGGGCATTCTTTTTTGCATAGAACTTTGAATTATATACTTATAAGCTTCCTCTTCAGACATTCCTTTTTCAATTAAAAATAATTTAGCTCTTTTAATTAATCTGTCTTCTTCAATCTTATTTTTTAGTTCTTCATTTTTCTTTTTTAAAGATAAAATATTCTTATTATCTTTAATAATTATTTTAACGATCTCATATAAAAAATCCATTCTATTTTTATCTAGATAATAAAAATTTTCAAGGTTTAAACACTCGTCAATAATAAACTGAGAATCTCTAATCAAAAGAATAGCTATATTTGTAGATATTAATTTTGATAATAAGTTAAATGAAGTTGTTGAAGATAAAACAAGGATAAGATTTGGTTTGTATCTATTAATTTGACTTGTATAATTATAAATATCAACATAAGTAAAGAAAACTTCATAATTAGAACTAAGTACCATCTTTATTTTTCTATCAATTTCTTCATTAGATCCAAATACCAATATCTTATCCATATATCACCATTATTTGTCTTTTTCTTCTTTAATTGTTTCTACTGCACTAACTATTCCTGTTAAATTTTGTAAGTTCGAAGGAACAACAATTTTAGTAGCTTGTCCATCTGCTAAATTCTTTAGCGCTTCTAAACTTTTTAATTGAATAACTCTATCATCAGCGCCAGCTTCTTTAATCTTCTTGATTGCTTCAGCTTCAGCATTTGCCTTAGCCTCAATCTTACTAGCCTCAGCTTCTGCTGCTAAAATAGTAGCTTCTTTTTCAGCTTCTGCTGCTAATATACGAGCTTGTTTTTCACCTTCAGCTTTAGAAATTTTAGATTCCTTTTCACCTTCAGCACGAGTAATCATCGCTTGTTTCTCACCTTCAGCAAGTAAAATAGCTTGACGCTTTTCACGTTCTGCCTTCATTTGTTTTTCCATTGCTGTTTTAATATCAGTAGGCGGATCAATATTTTTAAGTTCAAGACGTACAATTTTAATTCCCCATGCATCAGTAGCTAGGTCAACAGGCTCTTGAATGCGTGAATTAATATAGTCTCTACTAGTTAAAGTTTCATCAAGTGTTAAATTACCAATAATTTGACGTAGTGTAGTCATTGTTAACTTATTAATAGCTTCAATCGGTTTACTTACACCATATGCAAACTTTTTAGCATCAGTTACCCTGAAGAACGCAACAGTATCGACTTGAATAGATACATTATCTTTTGTAATAACAGATTGTGGTTCAAAATCAGCAACTTGTTCCTTTAAACTTACTTTAGCTACAATTTTATCAAAGAAAGGAACAACAAAATGCATTCCACTTTCAAGAGTCTTTGAATATTTTCCAAGACGCTCAACAATATATTGTTCACTTTGTTGTACAACTTTAAATGAACAAGACACAATAATAATTATAAATAATGCTATGATGATTACAGCAATTATAACACCAATACCTGCAGATAAAATCATAATTAACTCTCCTTTTCTATTCCTTTTCAACAATTAAAGTTATATTTTCTTCTTTAATAACTTTAATTCTTTCACCTTTTTCAATAAATGTATCACTCTTAGCATTCCAGCTAGTACCGTTTACATTCACTTTACCGCCATCTTTATCAATATCAGTTTCACAAAAACCAACATATCCAATCATAGTATTTATACTATCGGCGTCACTTTTTTGATTTAATTTTAATTTTTTATTTAATACCGGTCTTAATATAATAAGTGACAAAATAGAACTTATTACAAATACACAAACTTGAGCAATATAGTTTGTAGGCCAAATAGCTGATACAATCATCGTTATAAAAGCGCCAATGATAAACCATATTGAAACAAGTTCAGTAGTTGAAATTTCAACAACAAGGGCCATTAAAGCAATTACAAACCACAGAATTAATATCGTATATTCCATAAAATCACCTCATGTAATTTTATTATACATTAAAGGTAGTTTAAATTGTGAAAAAATTATAAAATGAAATATTAAAGAAAAAAATCCCGCATCTAGCGAGATTTTTAATTATTCTTCGTCACCTTCAGCTATATCAGCGTTGTGATAAATAGTTTGTACATCTTCAGATTCACGTAACATCTCAAGCATATGTTCAAACTTTTCTTGTTGTTCAGGAGTTAAAGAAACCTTAGCTGTAGGAATCATAGATACTTCGTTTGTATCATAATCAATTTCAGCATTTACGCTAGCAAGTGCATCGCTAATTTCTTGGAAATTACTTGGATCACCAGAAACTACAGTGAAACCTTCTTCATCTGTTGTAACATCAGCTTCAACACCAGCAGTTAATAAAGCTTCTAAAGCTTCGTCTTCGCTTAATTCAGTAAATCTAAAGTAAGCTTTTCTTTCAAACATAAATCCTGCAGAAGCACCAAAAGTACCACCTGTTTTAGTAAATGCAGCACGAACTGTAGAAACTGTACGATTTACATTATCAGTTAAACATTCAACGATAACAGCAACATTACCGTTACCCATACCTTCATATGAAGTTTCCTTCATTGCACCACTTGTTAAACCAGCAGCTTTTTCAATTGCACGCTTAATAACATCAGCAGGGCATTGATCTTTCTTAGCACGAGCAATAGTATTCTTTAAGTTTTGGTTCATTTCTGGATCAGGAACACCACTTTTTGCAGCTGTAAAAATTTCCTTTCCCCATTTTGAATACTTTTTAGACTTCATTAAAGCAGTCTTTGCCATTGATGCGGCACGAACCTCATGAGCTCTTCCCATATTATAAATTCATCCTTTCATGACTATAAAAATTTATAGTTCAATTTTTTACTTAATAATTATATACCTTTTTTATATTTTATTTCAACTACTTTTATATCAGTCGACTATATTTTTTTAATATTTTTTAGAATAATATAGATAACTTAGCAAGTAAATCAAAATAATTCCAAAAAATACAGCTAATAATGTAAAGAAAACCTTAGGATCATAACAACCAGCTATAGCAGCTGAAAATCCAACAATATATAAAGAAACTAATGTAGTAAGTGTATTAGCTTTCTTATCTATTAATTGTAATCTTTCATCATGATTTTTAATATAATATTTTTCTGCATAATTTTTGCTAGTCATAATTCTTACATAGCAAGAAAGTTTTAATATACATATAACTTCAACAAATACTACAAGTAAAGAGGCTAAAATTCTTGCAATATAAACATCATTATCAAATGTTTTAATGTATTCAGGAATTAAAGCTAATTCAGCAATTAATGGTGCTGCGATCGCAATACATATTAAAACAATTCTAAGAACTGTTTGTTTTTTATATTTAGAATAATCAAAATCCATATTATTCACCATCTTTCAAATAAAATATTTCCTCAACATGTAAGTTGAATATTTCCGCTAGTCTTAAGGCTAATTGCAAGGAAGCTACATATTTTCCGTTTTCAATAGAAATAATAGTTTGCCTTGTTACACCAAGCTTTTTAGCTAGATCTTCTTGCGTCATATTATTCTTTTTTCTAAGTTCATGAACTCTATTGACCATATATGCCTCCTTCAATAATATTATTTTATCAAAAGGAAAAATTTTTGTAAATCTAAGATTAAAAATATTGAATTCTAGAATTATAAGAGTATAATATTTATTCGTTTGTGAGGCCAATATGGAATTTAAAACTACTTTAGTTAATGTATTAATGATGATATTTTATATGCTAATAGGTTATGTATTAGCAAAATGTGATAAAGCTTGTGATAAACATGCACGTACTATCTCAAGTCTACTTTTATATGTATGTGGACCAGCAATGATTATTAGTGCCTTTTTATCTCTTGAATATAATACAAACGATTTAAAACAAATGGGATTATTCTTCATTGTAACTTTAATTTTGCAAATACTAGTTGTTCTAATCTTATATTTATTATTAAGAAGAAAATATGAAGACTCCAAATATAGAGTACTAACATTTGGAGCAGTATGCGGTAACGTTGGTTTTTTTGGTTTACCTCTAGTTAGAGCAATATTTCCAAACAATCCTATTGTATCTTGTTACTCATCAGTTTATGTAATGAGTATGAATTTAATTGCTTTTACATTAGGTGTATTTTTAATTACTCAAGATAAGAAATTTGTATCTTTAAAAGCAGCTATTTTAAATCCAACAACACTTGCAATAATTGTAGCTCTTCCTCTTTATATATTTAAAGTGAAATTCCCAACAACGATAAATGACACTATTTCTTTACTTGGTAAAATGTCAACGCCTCTATGTATGATTGTACTAGGATTAAGAATGTCTGCAATGAACGTACTATCAATCTTTAAAAATAAGTTTACTTATATAGCTTGCGTGCTAAAACTTATTATATTCCCACTATTTTGTTATCTTTGTGTATATTTTATTCCAGGATTAGATCAAACTTTTAAAGCATGTATTTTAATACTTAGTGCAGCTCCTAGTGGTGCTATTATATTAAGTTTAGCTGAACTACATCAAACTGAACAAGATTTATGTGCATCGGTAGTACTTATGTGTACAATAGTTTGTACAATCACAATACCTGTATTATCATTAATTTTATAAGTCATATATAATGAAGCTACTTTTGGTAGCTTTTTTATTTGCCAAAACCAATAAAAAAAGATTTTCACAAATTGCGAAAATCCATTTAAATTGATAAAGCCTTTTTAATATTTGTTGAAATCATGTATCTGCTAGCTGTATTTAGAACTCTACTTAAATTATTTGAAACTTTAAAGTAATCTAAAACCTCTTTAAGTGTTGCTAAATTTCTTTTCTTATAATTTCTAGAATCTAAGACAGAAAACAAAGCATCTTCATCATAGTTTTTAGCATGTATTTTTAGAAATTCATATAAATTTTCTAAATTTATAGGATCATAAGAATCTATAATTTCAATTGTTTCTAATAATTCAATAATGTTTCTAATTTTTTCATCTTTAAAATCAACATTTAAATATTGAATTTTAATATTAGACATATTTCTAACTGTCTTAATTTCGATTGCGTTTGTATAAATTTCATAAGTATCATTAATTTCAGATATAATATTGAAAGATTTCAACATTTTATCTCCAACAATCATACCAGATTTATTTTTATTTATGAAAAAATTTAATAATTTTTCATCACTTGGTAATTTATCAAAGTTATCAAGATTTGGTTTAAAATAAAGACCTTTAGCAATTTTGCCAATATATTTTTCATTATTTAGGCGAGCAAGAAGTTGATAGAATGTAGCTTCTTTAACATTTGTAAAATATTTCAAATATGCTTCTTTCGCAAGAAAAATTTCTTCTTCTTTCAAAGATACAACCCAGTGTTTTATATCTCTCGTGTACACATTCTCACCTCACAACGAAAAGATTATACTAAATAAGAAATATATTGTAAAGAAAAAAATTAAATTGTATGTGTAAGTTTTTATATAAAAAAATCAGGAGTTTTTACTTCCTGATTTTGTACACATTTACTTTATTTCTTTATTTTCTTTTTTCTTATGTTTTAAAAATAGAATTTCTACAATAGTACCAGCAATTAAAATTATACATCCTACTATTAGACCTAAAATCCACTTTAAATATGCGGGCGCACTTGTATTTTTACCAACTAATATAAATGTCATATATCCATATACTATAGCTAATAAAATAGTAAAAATTATGATAGTTTTAAAATAATAGAAATTATCATTAATATCTTGTTTTGTAATTTTATTCAATATTATCACCAAGTTAATTATATCATTAAATTATTTAAAATAAATAAAATTTAGAAAACATATGTTTAAAATCACAAGATATACATAAAAAGCCTAGCAAAAGCTAGGCAATAATAAGTTATTTTATTTGTAATCTGTTGAAAATATAATCAACATTCTTTAAATAATAATCTAATGTAAAACAAGAATCAATCTCTTCGTTTGTAAGTAAAGACTTTATCTTTGCATCTTCTTTAAGTAAATCTTGATATTGTTTCTTTTCTTCTAAAGCACGCATAGCAATAGGTTGAACAGTATCGTAAGCTTCTTCACGAACTAAACCCTTTTCAATTAATTTATAAAGAACTCTTTGCGCAAAAATTACTCCACGTGTTAAATAAATATCTTCAATCATTTTTTCAGGATATACTACAAGTCCTTCTAATACACCTTTGAAACGATTTAACATATAGTCAATTAAACATGTAGCATCAGGTAAAATAATACGTTCAGTTGATGAGTGAGAAATATCACGCTCATGCCATAATGCAACATTTTCAAAAGAAGTATTCATGTAACCACGAATTACTCTTGCACAGCCACAAATGTTTTCACTTGAAATAGGATTTCTCTTATGTGGCATAGCACTTGAACCTTTTTGTCCTTTTGAGAAAGCTTCTTCTGCTTCTTTAACTTCTTGTCTTGCTAAATGTCTTACTTCTAAGGCCATCTTCTCTAGTTCACTAGCAATTAAAGCTAAACTAGATAAATATCTAGCATGTCTATCACGTTGAATAACTTGAGTAGAAATAAGTGCATAATCAATGCCTAAATCATTACATACACTTTCTTCAATTTGTGGAGGAATATTTGCAAAATTACCTACAGCACCGCTTAATTTACCAACCTCAACGCCTTTACTAGCGTTAACAAATTCTTCTCTAATACGCTTTAAATCAGAATACCATAAAGCCCATTTTAAACCAAAAGAAGTTATATCAGCATGCATACCATGAGTTCTACCGATACATGGAGTATATTTAAATTCAATAGCTCTTTTTCTAACAACTTCAATGATATCATCAATATCTTTTAAGATAATTTCGTTAGCACACTTTAATAAATAACCATTAGCTGTATCAACAACATCAGTACTAGTTAAACCATAGTGAATCCATTTCTTTTCTTCACCTAATGTTTCACCAACAGCACGAGTGAAAGCTACAACATCATGTTTTGTAACTAATTCAATTTCTTTAATACGCTTAATATCAAAAGTAGCTTTATCAAGTTTAGGTAAATCTTCAGTAGGTACAACACCAAGTTTAGACCATGCCTTAGCATTTAATAATTCAACTTTTAGATAAGCATTGAACTTATTTTCTTCATTCCAAATATCTCTCATGCATTTTCTTGAATAACGTTCAATCATAAATTACTCCTTAATACTTAAGTGACCAATATCAGATCTATAGAAAAGATTATCACATTTTATTTTTTTAACTTCACATAAAGCCTTATCTCTAGCTTCTTTTATAGTTTTACCAAAGCCAACAACAATAAGAACTCTACCACCATTAGTATAGTATAAAGATTCCTTTTTATCTACACCCATAAAGTATACTTTAGCATCAACATTCTCTAAATTTTCAATTAAACTACCTTTTGTATAGTTTAGTGGATATCCTTTAGACGCTAAAACAATTCCAAGTGCATATTCATCTTTCCACTCTAGTTCTACACTCTTATGGTTAATAATATTATCGAAAGCTTCATATAAATCACTCTTTAAACGAGGAAGTACTACCTCTGTTTCAGGATCACCAAAACGAGCATTAAATTCAATAACTTTAATACCATTTTGTGTCTTCATTAATCCACCATATAAAATACCACTAAATGATGCATTTTCTTTAACAAGAGCTTCTGCCATTGGTTTCATAATATGTTCTAGTGCATATTCTTTATCACTATCAGATATTAAATCAACACTACTATAAGCACCCATTCCACCTGTGTTAGGTCCTAAATCATTATCGTATGCGCGTTTATGGTCTTGCGCAATATCAAGTGGATAAACATTTGTGCTATCAACTAAGCACATGAATGAAAATTCAGGTCCTTCTAAACATTCTTCAACTACTACTTTAGCATTTCCATAAATATCATTAATTAACATGTCTTTTAGTGCATCAACAGCTTCATCTAAAGTTTTAGCTACAACAACACCTTTACCTTGAGCTAATCCATCATACTTAATAACAATAGGTGCACCTTTTTTTACTACATATTGATAAGCTTCTTCATAATTAGTAAAAGTTTTAAATTCTGCGGTTGGAATATTATATTTTGCCATTATTTGTTTAGCAAAATCTTTACTAGTTTCAACTTGGCTTGCGGCCTTTGTAGGTCCAAATATCTTTAAACCTTTTTCTTTAAATAAATCAACAATACCACAAGCTAAACTAGCCTCAGGTCCAACAACTGTCATATCAATATTATTCTTTAATGCAAAATCAGCTAAAGCTTCAACGTCAGTAACCCTAATATTTACTAAGGTACAATTTTGATATCCAGTATTACCTGGAGCTGCATAAATTTGATCAACATGTTTAGATTCACTTAATTTGTCAATAATAGCGTGTTCTCTACCACCATTACCTATTACAAGTACTTTCATAATAACCTCTATTAATGTTTAAAGTGACGTTGGCCAGTAAATACCATTGAAATTCCTAGTTCATCACATTTTTTAATGGAATCTTCGTCTCTAATTGAACCGCCTGGTTGAATAATTGCACTTACTCCGTATTTAGCAGCTAATTCAACTGTATCATCAAATGGGAAGAAGGCATCACTTGCTAAAACTAATGACTTATGATCATGTTCACTTGCCCAATCAAGCGCAATCTTAGCACTACCAACTCTATTCATTTGACCAGCACCAATACCACAAGTAGTTTTATCTTTTGCAACTAAAATAGCATTAGATTTAACATGTTTAACACACTTCATTGCAAATTTTAAATCTTCCATTTCACTATCTGTTGGAGCCTTTTTAGTTACAACTTTTAAATCTTCATCGTTGTATAAAGAATTATCTAAATTTTGATATAATAAGCCACCATTTACAGTCAATGCCATATGCTTGTCATTAAAATTATCTGACATATCGACAACCATAATACGGCAATTAGTTTTTTTGCTTAATCTTTCTAAAGCTTCTGCGCTGTAGCTTGGTGCCATAATGATTTCAAGGAATACTTTCTTCTTCATGATATCTTTAGCTAGAGATTCATCAACTTCCCTATTGAATGCTACAATACCACCATAAATTGATACGCTATCAGCATTGTAACACTTATCCCAAGCTTCAAGAATTGTATTAGCACTTGCAACACCACAAGGGTTCATATGCTTTAATCCTATTGCAGTTGGTTCACTAAATTCTTTAAGTAAATTTAGACATGCGTTTGCATCTTGAATATTATTATATGATAATTCTTTACCTTGAATTTGTTTAGCATGTACAATTGAATAACTTGTATATGGTCCTTTATATAATGCGGCTTGTTGGTGAGGATTTTCTCCATATCTTAAGCCTTGTTTTAATTCATAAGTTAAGCTTAAAGTTTCATTAAATTCTTCATCATTTAATTTAGATAAGTAAGAAGAAATCATAGTATCATAATTAGCTGTTGTTCTAAATACCTTAGCAGCTAATTTTTCTCTTGTCTTTAATGTTGTATCACCATATTCTTTAATTTCAGCAATAACATTATTAAAGTCCGAATTATCGCAAATTACAGTAACACTTTGATAATTTTTAGCTGCTGATCTTAGCATTGATGGACCACCAATATCAATATTTTCGATAGCTTCAGCTAAATCGCAACCTTTTTCAACTGTCTTTTTAAAAGGATATAAATTAACACAAACTAAATCAATTGGTTTAATATTATGTTCTTTTAATGTATCCATATGTTCTTTTACATCTCTTCTTGCTAGTAGACCACCATGAACAAATGGATGAAGTGTTTTAACACGTCCGTCTAAAATTTCAGGGAAACCTGTAACATCTTCAATAGAAATAGTTTTTATTCCTGCCTCGTCAAGAACTTTTTTTGTTCCTCCTGTAGAAATAATTTCATAGTCTAAATTTACTAATTCTTTAGCAAAATCAACTACACCATTTTTATCTGATACACTTATAAGCGCTCTTTTCATTTTAATTCTCCTTTTAAAATTTTATTAACAACAATTGGATATAAATCATGTTCAATATCATGGATTTTAGATTCTAGTTCGTCTACATCATTTCCATAATATTCAATGGCTTTTTGAGCAATTATTTTACCTCCATCAAGTTCTTTTGAAACATGATGAATTGTAACACCATATACCTTACAACCATAATTAAATGCGTCTAAAATACCATGCGCACCTTTAAATGATGGTAATAATGCTGGGTGAATATTTATAATCTTATCGTTAAACGCATCTAATAATACGTTAGTAATAATTTTCATGTAACCTGCTAAACAAATAAGATCAATATTAAGTGGTGTTAAAATATTAACAATTTCTGACTCATATTCTTCTCTTGTACTATATTTAGTAGCATTAACATATTTATAATTTATTCCAAGACGTTTTGCTCGCTCAATAACATAGGCATTCTTTCTATCAACAATTAACATTACAACTTTTGCATCTTCAATAATATTGTTATTGATAGCATTAACAATTGCTTCAAAATTAGTGCCATTTCCACTTGCAAATACACAAATATTTTTCATATTATTTAAGTTCAATTTCTACATTACCCTTATCAGTTACAGAACCAATAACGTAAGATTTTCTATTATATTTAGCAAGTATTTCTTGTGCTTTAGAAACATCTGAGGCATCAATAGCTAAAACCATACCAATACCCATATTGTAGATATTAAACATTTCTCTATGGTCAATTTTTCCTTTTGACTCTAAGAACTTAAATACAGGTAAAATAGGCCATGTTCCTTCTTTTACATAAATTCCTTGACCAGGAGTTAAAATACGAGGAATATTTTCATCAAATCCTCCACCTGTAATATGAGCAACACCATGAACAGGAAGAGTATGAATTACTTCAAGGACTTCACGAACATAGATATTAGTAGGTGTAAGTAAAACTTCACCTAAAGTTTTATTTTGATCAAGTTCTGGATAAATAGTATGAAGATCTAGATTTGCATCCTTAACGATTTTTCTAACTAAACTAAAGCCATTTGAATGAACACCACTTGATTCAATACCAAGTAAAACATCTCCAACTTTTACCTTAGTTCCATCAATTAAGTTTTCCTTATCAACAACACCAGTAGTAAAACCTGCAATATCGTATTCACCATTTTCATACATTCCAGGCATTTCAGCAGTTTCACCGCCTACTAGAGCACAATTAGCTTGTCTACATCCTTCACTGATACCAGCAACAATAGCTTCTACTTTAGCAGGAATTGTTTTACCTTGAGCTACATAATCTAAGAAAATTAATGGTTCAGCACCTTGTGCTAAAACATCATTAACACACATTGCTACTGCATCAATACCAATAGTATCATGTTTATCCATTTCAAATGCAATTTTAAGTTTAGTACCTACACCATCAGTTCCTGATACTAAAATTGGGTTCTTAACGTTTAATTTAGTTAAATCAAACATACCACCAAACGAACCAATATTTCCCATAGAACCTAGACGTTCAGTAGATTTTACATGTTTCTTAATTCTTTTAACAACATCATAGCCAGCTTCTAGACTAACACCAGCATTTTCATAATCAATTGCCATAATTTACCTCTTTAAAATTTATTATCTTTATTAGCATCATAAATTGATGAATATAATTCAGTAGGATATTTACCTGTAAAACAAGCAGTACATAATTCGTGACGTTTTGAAATCTCGAATAAACTCTTCTCTGATAAAAATGCCAAAGAATCTGCCCCTATAATTTGTCTAACTTCTTCAATAGAATGTTGAGCTGAAATTAATTCTTCATAAGTTGAAATATCTACCCCATAGAAACAAGGTGAAATAATTTGAGGAGAAGCTATACGAACATGAATTTCTTTAGCACCTGCAAGTCTTAATTGCTTTATAATCTTTCTACTTGTAGTACCACGTACAATAGAATCATCTATTAAAACAACTTTTTTCCCGTTTACTATAGAACGTACAGGAGATAATTTCATTCTAACAGCTCTTTCTCTCATTTCTTGACTTGGTTCAATAAATGATCTTCCGACATATTTATTTTTAACAAGTCCCATTTCATATGGAATATGGCTTTCTTCAGCGTAACCTATAGCAGCACTTAAACTTGAATCAGGAACACCAACAACAATATCAGCTTCTACAGGAGATTCGTGATATAGCCTTCTACCTGCTTCTTTTCTGAAAGCATGAACATTAGTACCCTCAATATCACTATCAGGGCGACTGAAATAAATATATTCCATAGCACACATATGATGATGTTTATACATAGAATAGTCATAAGAATGAATTCCTTCATCATCTATTGCAATAACTTCACCAGGATTAACATCACGAACGAAAGTAGCACCTACAATATCTAGAGCACAAGTTTCACTAGCAACAACATATCCGTCATTTAATTTACCAATAGATAAAGGACGAAGACCGTATTTATCACGAGTTGCATATAGTCTATCTTTAGTAATAATTAAGAATGCAAAAGCACCTTCTAGCATATTTAAAGCTCTTATAATTACATCAATACGACTAATTTCAACACTATCTTTTTTGATTAAATGTGCTAATACTTCACTATCAGAAGTTGATTGGAAAATTGAGCCATTATCTTCTAAATATTTTCTTAGTTCATTAGAATTTACAAGGTTTCCGTTATGAGCAAGTGCAAAATCTCCACCATGGTGTCTAAATAAGAATGGTTGAACATTTTCTATTCCACCACCACCAGATGTTGCATAACGTACATGACCAATTCCAGATTTACCTTTTAAAGTATTTATTTTTTCTTGAGTGAAAATTTCACTAACTAAACCTTCACCTTTAACACGACTAAGTTTGTCATCATTTACGCTTACAATACCGCAACCTTCTTGACCTCTATGTTGTAATGCATGAAGACCGAAATAGATAAGTTCACTAGCCTTATCTACTCCGTATACTCCAAATACACCACACTCTTCGTGTAATCCTCTAAAGATATTAGAATCCATATAGGGATCCTCCTTTACTATCTATTGCTTAATCTCTTTAAAATTTCTTCGTAAGCTTCAATAACCTTACCAAGATCACGACGGAATCTATCCTTGTCTAATTTAGCATTAGTTGTAGAATCCCATAAACGGCAAGTATCAGGAGAAATTTCGTCAGCTAAAACGATTTGTCCATCACTAGTCTTACCAAATTCAATCTTGAAATCAACTAATGTAATGTTGATAGAAGCAAATAACTTCTTTAAAATTTCATTAATTTTTAAAGTTAAATCTTTAACAGTCTTAAGTTCTTCATAAGTAGCAGCCTTAAGAGCAACTGCATGATCTTCATTAATAAGTGGATCTCCTAGAGCATCGTTCTTGTAGCAAAGTTCAAATACAGTATTATCAATATGAGTTCCTTCTTCAATACCTAAACGTTTTGCCATAGAACCTGCAACAATGTTTCTTACGATAACTTCAAGAGGTAAAATAGTAACCTTCTTGCATAGTTGATCTCTATCATTTAACTTTTCAACAAAGTGAGTAGGAACTCCTTGTTTATGTAATTCATTAAAGATGATAGTAGTAATCTCATTGTTTAAGATACCCTTATCTTTGATTTGAGCCTTTTTAATACCATTGAATGCAGTAGCATCATCCTTAAAGTGCATTACGATAAGATCCTTATCGTCTGTAGCAAAAACTTGTTTTGCCTTTCCTTCATATAACATTTCTAATTGTTTCATAATAAATTCTCCTTTTGTTTCCTTTTTATTTTTTATTAAAATATGCTACAGCGTTCTTAAATATATTTTGTTCCTTTACGCCGTAAATATTTTTAAAGTTATATTGTTCATATCTCTCGCTATGACCCATCTTACCAAGTATTAAGCCATTTTCAGATACAATACCTTCAATTGCAAAACTACTTCCGTTAGGGTTATATGGTGTTTCTGTTGCAATATTACCATCTAAATCAGTATATTGGAATGCTACCATACCTTTGGCAAATAGTACTTTAGCAAATTGATCAGAACATACAAATTTACCTTCACCATGGCTTATAGCAACCTTGTGAATATCACCTACATTAAATCCACTTAACCAAGGTGAATTAGTATTACATACTCTTGTAGTTGCAATACATGAAATGTGTCTATTGATATCATTTCTAAATAATGTAGGGCTTTCAGTTGTTAAGCTACCTAGTTCTGAATAAGGAAGTAATCCTGATTTGATTAATGCTTGGAATCCGTTACAAATACCAAGGATTAAACCTTTTCTTTCGATTAATTTGTTGATAGCTTCTTTAATAATTTCATTATTTAAGATAGTTGCAATAAATTTACCAGATCCATCAGGTTCGTCACCTGCAGAGAAACCTCCGGCAATCATTAAGATATTACATTTATCAATATTCTTTTTCATTTCAAGAATAGATTTTGTGACATCACTACTCTTTGTATTTTTAAATACAGTACTAATAGGTTTAGCTCCCGCTTTCTTCCATGCTTTTATAGAGTCATAATCACAGTTTGTACCTGGGAATACTGGAATATAGACAATAGGTTTTTCAATTGCTTCATATGGATATTCGATTTTTTCTTTATTAACTGCTAAAGTGTATCCACGAGTTTTAGCACTAGTATCAATAGGATATACGCTAGCATAATCCTTAAATGATGCTTCATATAATTCTTCAAATGTAAATCTTGTTTGATTGATCTTATATGTATTTTCTCTAACATGACCTAATAATATAGCATTCTTGTAATCTAATCTAATCTTAGATTCAACAACAATAGAACCATAATCTTTGTTTAAAACATTAATATCACTCTTTACAATAAAGCCCATCTTGTTACCAAAAGACATCTTAACTAAGGCTTCGAAAACACCACCATATCCTACTGCAAATGCACTTACGATATTTTTATTTACAATGTTTTCATTTATATATGTGAAGTTTTCATCTAATTCTTTAGTATTAGGCATTAAATGTGCTAATGGATTATGTTTAATTAAATAAATATAGTTACCATCATTCTTAAAATCAGTAGAGATTACATTTCTAACATCAACAGTAGTAATACCAAACGCCATTAACATAGGTGGAACGTGAAGTTCATTAAATGAACCAGACATTGAATCTTTACCACCAATAGAAGGTAAGTGAAGATCATTTTGAATCTTTATTGCACCAAGTAATGATTCAAAAGGAAGACCAAATTTCTCACTTGAAGTCATCTTTTCATAGTATTCTTGATAACTAAATCTCATCTTATTATATTTAGCACCACTTGCAACCACCTTAGCACATGCATCAATAACTGCATATTGGCTACCTAAGAAAGGACTTGACTCAGTTAAATATGGATCATAACCATATGCTAAAACTGATGCAGTAGTTGTTGTTTTATTACCTACAGGTAATTTTTGACAAGAAACTTGAGTTTCTGATAATTGATATTTTCCACCATAAGGCATTAAAACTGTTGATCTACCAATTGTAGAGTCAAACATCTCAACTAAACCTTTTTGCGTAGCTACATTCTTATCTTTTAATAGATTTAAAGCTTCTTCTTTGAAATCATTTTTAATTTTTCTTTCGAAGAAATTACCTTCTTTATGTGCTAAAACATGACATTTAGCGCTGTGGTTAGCACCAGCACTATCGATAAACTTTCTACTAATATTTACATATAAAGTATTGTTATAGTACATTTTAAGTCTAGCATCATCAGTAACATCAGCTATATGAATAACTTCAAGATTTTCTTCTTTACAGTATTTCTTAAATTTAGCTTCGTCTTTCTTATCAACAACAACGGCCATACGTTCTTGTGATTCACTTATTGCAAGTTCAGTAGGATTTAAACCTGTATATTTAACTTGAACTCTATCTAGATATATATTTAAACCATCAGCTAATTCACCGATTGCTACCGATACACCACCAGCACCAAAATCGTTTGATTTCTTGATTAGTTTACATACTTCTTCTCTTCTAAATAAATGTTCAATTTTTCTTTCTTCAGGCGCATTTCCTTTTTGAACTTCACTTGAGCATGTTTCAAGAGATTTAGAATTGTGTACTTTTGAAGATCCTGTTGCTCCTCCGATACCATCTCTACCAGTACGTCCACCAAACATTAAGATAACATCCCCTGCTTTAGGAGTTTCTCTTCTTACTTCTTTAGCACGAACAGCACCAACAACAGCACCTACTTCAAGTCTCTTTGCTACATAACCATCATGATAAATTTCTTTTACATGTGTAGTAGCTAAACCAATTTGGTTTCCGTAACTTGAATAACCACTTGCAGCTTTAGTAGAAATAACTTTTTGAGGTAATTTATGTTCTAATGTGTCACTTACGTTTTGATAGATATCTCCACTACCTGTAACGCGCATAGCTTGATAAACATAACTTCTACCTGAAAGAGGGTCACGAATAGCTCCTCCTAAGCATGTTGAAGCACCACCAAATGGTTCAATTTCTGTTGGGTGATTATGAGTTTCATTTTTAAATTGTAATAACCATTTTTCTTCTTTTGAATTCTCATTTACATTTACAAAAATGGAACATGCATTGTTTTCTTCAGATTCTTCTAAATCATCTAAATAACCATTTTTCTTAAGATATCTAGCCGCAATACAAGCCATATCCATTAAACATACTTTTTTATTTTCTCTATTTAATTCTTTACGCATATGTAAATATAAATCATATGCTTCCTTAATTTCATTACTAATGAATGATTCATCAATAGTAATTTCTAAAAATTCTGTATTAAATGTAGTGTGACGGCAATGATCTGACCAATATGTATCTAAAATTCTAATTTCAGTTTCATAAGGGTCTCTTCCTTCTTCTTTAAAATACTCAACAACGCATTTTAAATCGTCTTCGTTCATTGCAAGAGAATATTCATTAATAAATGGAGTTAAATCATTATCTGTTAAATCTCTAAATCCAGTTAAAATTTTAACATTAGTTGTTACAGCCTTATTCTTTTCTCTTAGACTCTTTAAATTCTTCTCACGAGATTCTACCTTATTAATGTAGTAAGCTTTAATTCTTTCAATATCGTTATTAGTTATATTTTCATCAAAAATAAGTAATTTACCTGATTTAATTTTAGCTTTTGATTTAGGATTAATTAATTTTAAACAAGCTTCTGCTGATTGAGCTCTTTGATCAAATTGACCAGGTAAAAATTCAACAGCTAAATATTTTAAATTTTTAGTTTCTAAGTCTTCAATAATATCATCTGTTACAATTTCACCAAAAACTTGATATTTTGCTTTCTCATATAAAGCTTCATCAATATTAAAAATATCATATATGTTTAAAAGTCTTAAATTTTTAAGATTTAATCTTAAATTTAAGTTCAAATCATTTTGTAAAGATTTAGCTTCAACTCTAAATCCTTCTTTCTTCTCTACAAAAATACGTTTTTTCATTTTTTTATTCCTCTATGTTTAGTTTCTTTTTATAGTCTAAATAAGACTCTAGAGTCATATTTGTAAATGTAATATGACCTAATTTTCTTAATTCTTTAATTTCCGTTTTATGATACATGTGAGTAACATGATTAGGAATTTCTTCAAACTTTGACACATTTTTTAAATCTTTTCCTAATATATTTTTCATCACTGTAGGTGTCTTTAGTTTTGGTTCTGTCAACGGTTTATGACTTAAGAATTTAATTAATTCACTATATTGGCTTACATTACAACCTTCAATTGTATAATGGCCACTATTATGAGGACGAGGAGCCATTTCATTGAAATAGAATGTATTACCTTTAATAAAATATTCTATTGTAATAATTCCATAATATCCTGCTTGTTCTAAGAATTCTTCACTTTTTTTAATAAGTCTTTCTTCTAAATCTTTATCAAGATTAGCAGGTACAATCGATAAATCTAAAATTCCATTTCTATGAATATTTTTTGATATTGGGAAATGAATAATTTGATTTTTATCTCTAATTAGAATTATAGAACACTCAAAATCAAAATTAATTTTTTCTTCAACAATTGAATCAACATGTCCTACATATTCATTTAATTTATATAAATCATCTTTTGAATTTACAACAACTTGACCATGTCCATCATATCCTTCTCTTCTAGTTTTAAATATAAATGGATAGCCTAAGGTATTTATTGCATTTTCTAAATCTTTTTGATTATCAATATTAAAATATTTTGCTGTATTTAACCCACAAGCTCTTGCATTATCTTTTTCTCTTAATCTATCTTGTGAATCAAGTAAAGGTTTTATTCCTTGCATAATATTAAAATCATTATTAAGTTTAGCTAATATGTCACCTTTTACATTTTCAAATTCATAAGATAGTACTTCACTAATAGAACCAAGCTCTTGTAATTTTTCAATTGAATTAAATGATCCAACAATTAATTTATCGCAAACAAATGAACAAGAACAATTAGGATTAGGATCTAAGACCGCAGTAGTTAGACCTTGTTCTTTAGCGGCTTCACACATCATCATTCCAAGTTGACCGCCACCAATAATTCCAATATTATATTTCATTTTCAAGTACGTCCTTAGTTTGTTTTTGTCGGAATTCTTCTAATTTTTGTGAGATTGTAGAATCACTTAACGCAAGTATTGAGGCAGCATATAAAGCCGCATTCTTAGCACCGTTTATAGCCATTGTACCAACAGGAATTCCTCCTGGCATTTGTACGATAGATAAAAGAGAATCTAATCCGTTTAAAGCTCTACTTTTTACAGGCACTCCAATAACAGGTAATGTAGTATTACTTGCAACCATACCAGGCAAATGAGCAGCTCCGCCTGCTCCCGCAATGATAAGTTTTAAACCTCTTTCTTTAGCAGTTTTTGCGTATTCAAATAAAAGTTCTGGGGTTCTATGAGCAGATACAATCTTTTTCTCATAACTAATACCAAACATATCTAAAACATCACAAGCTTCTTTCATGACTTCATAATCACTAACAGAGCCCATAATAACACCAACTTCTATCATAAATCCTCCTTAAAAAACGAAAAAACAGAGCTTAACAAAATAAGCCCTGTTTAGGTAGCACAAAAGTCTTGTATAAAAATTGAATTGTAACGAATTGATTTAATAAATTTTGTTTCATATTACCACCTCAGGTGATAAGCAAAAACAATAAGAAAAAACTTCTTAAAAAATTTAATCTTATAGTCTCTAAATTTACGGTTTAGAGGTAGAAACTTGCTTACCACATTTAAGCTATTATACAAGATACAGCTATTTAAATTTACATTTATATTTTAGCACAAAGAATATATAAAAAAAGCCTTATTTTTAAGAAAACGATTTCTTTTTTAAAAAATAGGCCATTTTTTTATAATTTTGAACCATTTTCATTCTAATAATTTTAAATTTAATTTTAGAATTTTAATAAAACTTAAATTAAATCTAAACTTGTCCTACATTTAGTGTTAAAATGTAATTAGAAAAAAGATAGAGAGGTAAAAATTATGGAAGAAGAAATCAAAAAAGATTCTACATTAAATGATGAAGTAGATTATATTTCAGTGATCAAATCACTATTCTCACATGTTGAACCATTAACATATAGTGATTCTAATGTACTAAAAGATGTAAAGGTTTATGTCCCAATTATAAGACCAGGTGTATATTTAGAAAATGCATTAACAAAATTCTCAACACTTTATCCTGAAGAGCTTAGCGTATATAACGACTATTTTGCTAAATTTGACTATGATTTCCAACTAGATGATAAAGGTAGAATTACTTATATTCCACCAGAACTCGATGAACTTCAAAGATTAAGAGCTCGTCAAGCTGAAGAACATGAAAAATTAATTAATCTAAAGACTGCTTTATTTGATCATTTAAATATCAGTCATGAAAGTGATAAATTAGAAGATAAACTTCATGTTAAAGAAAGTGATTTTCTTGATTGTGTAAACTTTAAGCAACAAGCTTATAGAGTTGAAGATGAAAATTACAAAAAATTATATCTTAAAAATTTAGATGAATACCTAAATTTAATTCCAAAGGATAAAGGTTACTTCACTAAAGAAACTGATTCTAAACATGTTGGTGATGTTCTTCTTGATTTTGATAAGTTTATGCATGAAATGCTAAGATATCATTTTGAAATAAAAGATGGTACACCTAACCAATACGATGCTAAACCATTTGCCGGCATTAAAGAAAGTGAAATTAAAGCAAAATTTGTATCTCACTTCTCTCCAAGTATAAGAGTTGATATCGACCCTGAAATTCATGAAAAAAATCATGCAGCTTTTATAAGTAAAGCTAACAAACAAACACTAGATTATTTATCAAATACTTGTGATACAAAAGCTACAGCAGTAGTTGAAGAAGCTCGTGAAAAGCTATTAGGTGCAAAAACTCATGAAGAGAAAAAGGAAATTCAAATCAATACACTTCTAAACGTTCGTGAGTACTTCTTAACTCAAAGAAAAATATATAAGTCTCATAATTTCTTTACAAGACGTTTTGATAAAAATGTTAGACCATACCGTGACAAATATGATAGATTATTCGATTCTTTGATGTCTCTTGGTATGAGTAAAAAGTTTGTTCAAAGTTTCTTAAATAACAAGGTTACTAAGATTAATGCAAATGGTCAAACTTATGACTATAACAAAATTTATAACGAAAGTGAACATTTCAACTCTGAATTAAATTCATTACATAATGTTTATTTAGAGCATTCAAAACAAAATATAGAAGCTGCTCAAATAAATGAATCAGTTGATAAGAAATTTGAAAATATCAACACATTAACTCGTGAAAAAGAATTAAATAAGTAAGTAAGTAAAAAATTAACTGGCACTAAATGTGTCAGTTTTTTCATCTAAAAAAGAAGTTTCTATGTGAAACTTCTTCTATATTAATCAACAAACTTATGAGCAATCTTAGCACTAAATGTTTGATTTTCTTTAAATTCTTTATCTAATTGATTTAATAAATTAACATTATTAATATCATTATTTTCAACTACAAAGTAATGACAGAATATCATCATTGCAATTAAAGATGAATCAAGACCATCAATCTTTTGTTTTCCAACATAATCATACATATCATATAATGAATCATTTAACTTATTAACTAAATTAACAATATTCTTATCAAGAACATTAACAAACTTTAATGAATAATATTCTTCTTGGCTCTTTAAATACCAATGGAAATATGAATCTTTTACATTGTTACATAATTCAATTAATAAGCCATGACGAGGAATACCAAATGATTGATATATTGCATATTGATAGAATGCATATTCAAACATACGACAATATAAAATTTCCTTAGGATTACTAATTGGAATTAGTTTATTTGCAATTTGATTATGAATGTATTCAAGTTTACATGGAAGACAAGCCATTTCTTTATAATAAATACTAGTGTGGTTATCCCAAAATGCAGCTTTATTAACTTGATTATTTAATGTTGATTTTTGATCTCCACCATTATCTTTTGAAGCTAAGAAATAGTGATATAAAACATCCTTAGTAACAGCAGCTTTCTTAATTCTTCCTAAAGCAGCTACAGTAAATGCTTCATCTTCTGCAAAATCTAGGTCTTCTTCAAAGAATAAACCACTAATAGTTTCTTTTTTCCATAATTTATTCCATGGAAGAGTAATAGCAAATGTATGTTGATAGAACTTAATAAATTCATCATGTGTACTTAAATCTAGTACTTCATCTTTTGTAAAATGTGAAAAGAAGAATGGATGTTTATTATTGCATATAGCAACATCACAGTTGTTATCTTCAATCATTTTAGACATCTTTTCAAAATAATTAAGTTCAAGATCGTCGTCCGCATCAACAAATTGAATATAATCACCTGTTGCTCTCTTTAATCCTTGATTTCTAGCGTGTGATACACCGCTATTTTTAATACTATAAATTTTAATTCTATCATCATTCTTTTGATATTCTTGAATCATAGCTAAACTATTATCAATTGATCCATCATTGATGATGATAATTTCTAAATTTCTATAAGTTTGATTAAGAATACTTGTAAGCATTCTATCTATTGTTTTTTCCGCGTTATACATTGGTATAATGACTGATATAAGTTTCATTTAAATTTCCTCTATTTATTATTTAATTAATTTGTTTACGTATTTAGCTTCTTCTGTGCTATTTTCTCTTAAAGCCTTATCAAGTTGATTTAAAAAGTTAACATTATTTAAATCATTATTTTCTAAGACAAATAATTTAGCAAATATTGAAATAGCTACATATGTAGGTTTTAAATTTAATCTATTTTTGTAAATATCTTGATATGCATCATACATATAGTCATTTAATTCTTTTACTTTTTTTGAAAGCTCTGGGCTAGTTAAATCAAAGAACTTTAATCCATAGCGTTCTTGTGTTTTAACGGATGCATAGAAGAATGCATCAGTAAATATATTCATCATTTCAAGATACATATTCTCTTTAGGAATGTTAAAACCAGCATAAGCTGCATATTGGAAGAATGTATAATCAAATACACGACAATATAATATTTCTGTAACATCTGTTATTGGAATTTGTTTATTATCAATAGCTCTTTGGAATTCTTCAAGTCTATGTGGTATAGTCCATAAACCTTGGTAATAGAAAGAAGTTTTGTGTTCCCAAAACTTTGATGCATTAAGTAGTTCATTAATTTTTGAGTTCTCTTCTTCTCCATCACTAGCCTTAGCTAAGAAATAATGATATAAAACTTTGCTAGTAGAAACTACACGTTTAATATTTTTAGCAATAGTGCAGAAGAATAATTCATCTTCTGCAAAATGAATATTTTCAAAGAAATAAACATCTTTAACCGCAGTAGCTTTAATTAATTTATTCCATGGAAGAGTTGGACCATATGTATGTTGATAAAATTCAATGAAATCATCATGATTAGTTAAATCATAAACTCTATCAGTAAAATATGTCATAAAGAATGGGTGTTCATTATTACATATAGCCATATCTGAATTTGTTTCAAGAAGTCTAGATAATTGAATCTTAAAATAATCTAAATCAAGATCGTCGTCCGCATCAACAAATTGAATATAATCACCTGTTACATGTTTCAATCCTTCGTTTCTTGCATGCGATACACCTTGATTAGCTTCAGTATAAATTTTAATTCTTGAATCCTTTTCTTGAAGACTCTTTAATGTCTTTAAAGAGTCATCTGTAGAACCATCATCTACACAAATTATTTCTAAATTTTTATAAGATTGGTTCATAATTGAGCCAATACTTCTATTTAAATATTTATTTGCATTATAAACAGGAACAATAACTGAAATTAAATTGTCCATATAAACCTCCTAATGTAAAGTTTGTTTTACATTTTTCTTAATTATATACGCAATGAAATGTAAAGTCAACTATACATTTTAAAACTCATATATTCTTTATATAATAAAAAGGAAATCTTTACGATTCCTCTTTCATTTTATATATTTACTATACTCTTAATTCAAGAATTGCTTTTAAAACAGGTAATTTGAGTGTCTCTTTTGAAATAGCTTGATACTCTGATTCAGATATATAGTCAGTACCAAATTGTGCAACTAAAGATTCATATGTTTCTAAAGTAAATTCAAACCATAAATCATGAACATCATCATTTTTTACTCTATCTTTATCTACAGAACCTTTTATTGCAATGTCACCTAGGTTTAATGCCATATTACTTATGCCGTTTTTGTTATTGTTAAGATATTTACCAAAATAAAATTTATTATACATAGAAACACTAATATCTTCACTTGTATTATCAGGCGAGTCAGTATTAAATGTATTATTAATTACATCACCAACTCTAACTGATAAACATTTAAGTAAATTAATTTTATTTTGCTCAGTATACGAAGTATCAGCAAACTCAAATGATATATAGTTAACACCTTCAGATTTATTTACAATGCTAAACTTCAAAACTTTACTTTGCGTAGGATATAAAGATATATCATATGTTAAATCAATAGTTGCACTAACTTCATCAGTAGTCGCATAATTCATATTTATATATTCAAAAGCTCTAGTTTCAGTGTAATATTCTAACTTATCCTTAGGATACTTAGATGTAATTGATTTACCTTCATCTTCATATCTTTCAAGTAAATTAGGTATACCATTGTTGTTATCATCTAATCCTTCATACAAATAAACTTGTGAATCAATTTTAGTTACCTTTAAAGTTATATTATTTGTATCATCATTTATTGTATACCAACCATATATTATAGATATGCTTAAGACTAAAGTCACGATAAGCATAAATATAGTTATTAACTTTTTAACATTTTTCATATCGTGACCTCCTTATATTAGCCAAGTAATCTAATTGCACCAATTGAAACAGTTTTTTCAGATAAGGCATTTGTAGATACATTTTTAATTTTATTTTGAAGTTGTTCTAACGAAAATTCAATTCTAAATGTTGTACTGTAATATTTTTCATCATTAAAATCTACTTTAGTTTCAGATGAAAATGAACCAGTTTTAAATGTAACAGAACTAAAATTAGTATCGTCTTCATAGTCTCCGTTATACTGACATAACCAATTCCAAGTGCTTACGCTTTGAGTCTCTGTTCCGTCATCTGCCGTACTTGTAGTAACCTCACCAACTCTATATACACCAAGAACACTATGTGTAAATGTTTTAACTTCGTTACTATCCTCTATTGTATGTGTTTCACTAAATGTACCATTAGTATCATTAAAATTAGTTAAACTAATACTATAATCATTATCTTTATACTTTTGATCAGGATAATACCATAAGGTAATATCTAAATATTCATTAGGGTATAAAGAATCAAAGAACATAGGTATTTTTTCGTTATTAGTTGTGTCAAGAATATAAGCGTTTTTACTAACATCCCATTTATAATAAGTATTAGTTCCATCTAATCTTTTATAAATATTATCCTCTTGTAGAGTAGTTGACGTATTAGATACAAAATATCTTTTAATTTGAATATAATCACTAAAATGAATATTACTATTTTCAGAAGATACATTAAGCGTATTAGCTGATACATTATTACTTGTTGTATACCATCCGTATATACTAGTTATAAATACTAAAGTAACAGCTAGAGTGAATAGTAGAGAGATTAATAGTTTAATTTGTTTACTAATTAATTTATTAGACTTCTTCATAACTAATACCTCTCTACACTAAATTTAATACTAAATGAAATTGATTTTCCACTTAAAGTAAAACTGTATGTAACTTGGAATGCATCTGCAGTCGTGTCATCATATTTTTCATAATATAAAGAAATATCTTCTACATTTGGGCTAGTGACTAGAGTAAAATTACCATCATTTTTTGTATAATACGTCTTTGTTTTATCTATAGAAGTATCACTTGTTTTTTCATATTCTACAAAACTCCACACGATAGTTGCTTTAGATACGGTATTACTATTATATGATTTAGCAAGTAGATAATCGCTAGCTGTTGTAGAGAAAGAGCTATATAAACTACTTACAGCAACACCAGTTTTTAATTGTGATTGATAAAAAATACCATTTTTAAGTCTTGTATAATCATTGATTGTTTTACTTTCTTCAAATAACACTTCTCCTGTACCTGCGTAAGTATTATATACAGATACACCAGTTAGTGTAATATCAGCAAATACCCAGTAATTAGTTAATCCATTAGATCCGTAGAATATAGAAAGCGTAGAATCCGAACTAGAATCAACAACTTGATTTTCAATATGAACATCGTTTAACCATGTTAGATTTTCAAGGAAATCAAATTGATAAATATTACAACCTTCTACATTTAATGTAGATAAATTTGTAAGTGCATTAAAGCGAGAAAGCGAATCATTATCATTTTCAGTATAAGTTGATGTATCAAATCCTTCAGTTACACCCGTACAATTTTTTAAAATAAGTTCTTCAAGGTTTGTAAGAGTAGCAAGTTCTTGACATATTGAAATTGCACTAGCTTCACTTGTTAACTTACCAGTTAAATTAACGCTGTGCGTTCCTTTTAAATATTTAATACCAGTGAAATCTGATACTGAATCTAATGTATCATCACTTGTTACATCTACTGCTACATTTTGATTTAACCAGTCTACTAATACATATTTACCTTTAGTAGTAGATGTACCAGCAGAATAATTTATAGCTTTAGTATAATCCCCTATTGTATATGAATTATTATCAGTAACATTTAGGTTAAATGAATCATAAATCCATTTATAGAATGTTTCGTTCTTTATATCAGTACCATAATGTAATGCGCCAGCTAGGGTAAATGTAGTTAAATATTGTTTAGTAGTAGTTGAATAACAATATGTAGTCCAATTATCGCTAACTTTCATTTTATAGTTATATAATAAACCCATACTTTGATTCTCGTTTGCTACTTCACTAAGATTATATACAATAATCCATTTAGCATCACCATATGATAAAATGTTACTTAAAGATATATTATTATCTGTTAAATATTTATCAAAAATATCTTTATATGATTTGCCTTTTTCAGGTACATCTAATAAATAAGAATTTTTATTATAGTATAATTTAACTCTAATAGCACTAGTTTGATTAATTACACTACTTTGATATGTAGTACCTGTTTCTTCTCCTGGATCTTTATAAGCACTAGTTAGTGTTACAAAATCAAATAATACGATAGGACCTGTAGTACTATAGGCTAGAGGAATTTCAATATCGAAATCTACATAATTATTAGTATTATTTTTTATATAATCACTATAGTAATAATAATATGGCATGAATGAACTAATAGTTTCATCGCTACCTTGTTTAACTTCAATACTTAAATCGATAGATATATCCTTACCATTAATTACAAATACACAAGTTAATAATACATCTTGAATATAAACTTCAGGAGTTTTTCCACTTGTAACTTCTAGTAATCCTTTGCTTGTATCAGTAGAATCAGTTAATGTATATAATCTATTAGAATCATTTGTTAATTTATAATGTAGACTTGTAATATTAGGATATAAAGTAGTATCAATATCCTTAAGAGAATATAATTTTTGATTTGAATAATTATTATCAGTCTTGTAAATGGTAATCTTACCACCATACCATTCGTTAAGTAAATTCTTAGCTAATGTAGATTCATTTGATATAACAGTATCAACACATGCAGCTTTTACATATAAAGTTAAGCCTGTAGTATCAGTAGCTGTATTAATCTTTATTTGTAGAGCTTTTAAAGAACTATTAGGAGATAATAATACATAATTTTTAGCTGTATCTCCGTCAACATCTTTAATATAAGAGTTAGATGATATGGCTTTATATGTTGTTGTGTCTCCGTCAAAAATTGTTGTTGCATCACTATCACTGCTCTTAACGTAAGGAGTATAAGTTATAGTAGACATACCAATTTTCTTAGGCAATATCAAATCATGATCTAATCTATACAAATTAGATTCACTATTATAATATTTCTTTAGTGTTTCTAAGACTAAAGTTTGAGCTTGTTTTTCTGAAGCTTCGTTATTATCAGGATTTATAATATGTAAAACAACTTCACTAGTGGCAATAACCTTATCCCCTATTTTAATATTAATTGTAAGTGTTACATCTCCTTCGCCTTCAGGTAAAGTAATTATACCTAAATTAGAAAGAATATCTTCATTACTAGATTCATATTCTATAGATATATTTGAATAATTGTAATAAGTAAATGGTAAATCAAGTGAACCATTTGCAAATGCACAAGAAGTATGTTTATTATCACTATATGCGCAGTAACAAACATTATTAACTACACGATTTGGCATAAATAGTGAAGAATCAAATGCATGCACATTATCACTAGTAGTGATTTTTTTATTAGACGTTAGAGTAGTTAAATCTATATTATCTACTCTTTCATCGGTATAAGTAAGTAGTTTTTCAGATATTAATTTGAAAGCATCATATGCTAAATATAAATTTGAACTTGAAACTACTTTAATGTAGTTAGATAATTCTTTAGTTTCTTCGTCTTCTGTGCTACTTGCATAATTATTTAATATTTTACAAGAAATATTTATATTAGTAGTAACTACAGCGTTTGGAGTATATATTTCTATGCTTCCTTCGCTTGCATCAGTTCTATCAGTATAAGTAGTAGTATCATCCGCATCAGATACTATAACTTGTTCAGGAATAATATATGAACCTTCTTTACTTGAATAAATTTGGAAAGTTCCGTAAAACTTATTATTATATATTAACTTATATCCATTCAAATATAAGTTATATCCAGCAAGATCTAAATTTGAGTCAGCAGTTATATATAAATCATTATATAAAACTATATCATTTTTAAACTTTAATGCTTTTCTATTTTGAGAATTATCAGCTATAGTACTTGATTCACTTGAATTATTATATGTTTCATTTTTAGCATAAGTAATAAGAGAATCAAATGATTCAATCTCAATAATATCACCAGTTAAATCTTTACTTATAGTTATATTATTACTACTTGTAGTTAGATTAAAGTAGGCAAAAACCGAAATGCTACCAAGTAATAATATTGATAATATTAAAGATATAATAATTATTTTCTTTTTCATAAGGCTCTTGCCCCCTTTCTTTTAACTAACCAACGACTTCTATAAGGAATAATCGCTCATATTTCTCTCCATTTACTGTAATACTAGCTTTAATAGTCGCGTATCTAGTTCCACCAACACCATAAGAATAGTTTGTTGATGTAGATCCATTATTAAAGTAGTTATCATCCATGTATTCCATAATGTTACAAATTGCTTTAAATCCATCATAATTTAAAGAATTAGATTTATTAGAGAATGTCCCGGAACTACAATTTAAATACATATCATTTAATGTACCAAATCGTTTTAACGCATAAGCCCCAGTTGATTCATCAAATTCAACAATAAACCAAATAGATGTTCCTAAAGTGAAACCTTCTGCTTTAGAGCCAGAATAATAATAAATTTTTCCAACTGAATCTTGAGTTAATGATCCAAATACGCTAACAACATTTGAATCAGAACCAGTAATTTCTTCGTATGTATTTACTTCTACCCATTTAAATTTATTAGTACTAGAATCTAATTCAAGCTGGTAAATAGTATTTGTAGTATAAGTAAATCCATTGTAAGTAGCAGTACCTTCGCCGTAAGCATAATATTTATGATAATATAAACCGAATTTAGCATCATTTAAATGATTATTAGCTTCGGATAAAATATCATCCATATGTTTGGCATTTCTAACTGCAGTACTTGAACTTGCTGATGTATAAGTAAAGCCGGATTCAGTTAATGTTATAGTCTTGATACCTGAAGTTATATTCGTTTGAGTACTTTCATTATAATAAGTAACACCATTTGTTATTGAAATAGTTTTACCAATATATGATGTTGCCTCAGCTATTTTAGTTGAAGCCATAGCTGAATAATAGGCTTGTTCATCAACTTTATCTGAAGATTGACTTGCACCTATAGTAGTTGTGACTGGGTCAGCAGTTGTTGTTGATTGACTATAATAATCACTATCATAAATACAATAAACATTACTAGATGCTGCTCCTGGGAATTTTGAAGGAGTAGATGAACCATAATATATATAATATGCATCTTCATATACACTAAGTAAATCAATAAAATTATAGGTATAATTTGAATACCTACCTGATCGACCTGTATTAACATACCAAGTCTTTTGTGTATCTATTACCGTTTTTTTATGTTCAGTTTGTGTACCACTATCGAATTGTGCTATATCATAGGAAACTTGAGAAATTGTATATACACCATTAGAATCAACTGAGTAATAATATTTATAAGTAGTATAATATATAGTGTTTTTAATATCTAAGTCATACCATAAATATGTCGATGTCTTTGTTTTTTTACCATCTACATATCCAAATCCATAAGAAGAAGAATAATGAGCATTACCATTAATTTCATTTCCATCTTTATCATAAATATATAATTTATTTGACTTACCATTATTATCTTTAACTGTTGTTACATTATCGCCTGATGGTGTGTACGTAGAATTAGTGGTTGAATCTAAAGTATCTCCGTTATATTTTGTCGAAGATGTAGGCGTTGTAGGTTCACTACCTGTTTGTTTAATGTCTTCCTTAGTTAAATTTTTATCTTTAATTATTTGATTAACTTCATCATCACTAAGAGATTCAGGTATACCACTTGATGGTGTTTCTTCAACTGTAACATTATCACCATAAGGATCTTTAACAATTTCTAATAATATTGATTTTCCACTATCTTCAGAATAAATTTTAATTAATGAATTTTTACTAAACGTTACATTTTCATAAGTGAATTCTTCAGTTACAATAAAATAATTGGTATAAGGATATGCCATGGTATCTAAAGCTGAGGTATTTGATGAGGTAACATATGTTAATCCATTACCTTCTTCAATAGACCATTGAACTGAAATAGAATTACCATTTTCATCAATAACATTTTGAGTTAGTTGAGCATTTTCAGCAAGTAAGGAATAGAATTCTTCTAAATAGATTAAACCTTCTGCTGCTGCATCTAATTTTTTTAAATATTGAGCACGAGATTCATTTCCGGATGTATCAAATGTAGACCAATAACAAGTTGCGTCTCCACCACTTTTAAGATTAATAGCCTCTAATACAAATTTAGAATATTCATTAGAGACATTAATATCATAAATATCAACATATGACAAAGATGAAATATCAAGTTTTAATAAAGATCCTACATTATTAATAGCTTGGTTATGTTGTAAAGAAATAACTTTTAATTTTTCCAATTTATAAATATTTTCTAAACTCAATGACATATTTGAATCAGAACAATATTCTAAAGCTAAATTGATTAGTTTTGGATTATTTGATGTAATACGATTGAATAATCTAGTTAGAGTATCATCTAAATTGAAGGCTCTTAATGAATTATCATAATCTCCATGAACATAGAATGTAGTTATGTTAGGGAAATAATCTAACCCATTCAAAGATGAATCTAATATTGTGACAGTTGGAACAACAAAATCAAGACCACATAATTTGATTGTTGAAATTTCAGCTTTAAATCTTTCATTTGTTGTAACATTATAAGATAAAGATTTACCCAAATCTGAATACGCTTGTGAAATAAGAGTCGCAATTCCATCTTCAGTCAACATTTTTGGAATATAAAAATAATGGTCTCTAAATTCCTTTACAAATGTTTCTCTTGCAGCGTCATTAGAACTAGATTTAGAGTTCAATAAGAACGCTAAAACAATTTCAACTTCAGCTTTTGTAATGTATGAAGTATCATCTTCAGCATAATCTGTTTTTTTATATTTAGAATTTCCCCATCCGCCTGTACTTGAATAAGTCCATGAAGTATCAGAATCTACAATGTTACTCCAGTCTGCACTACCTGTAACACCAAGACAAGGAGAAGTACCTGCCTCCCCATCAGGATTAAAGTCTTTATCATTATGAGCCCATTGTAATACTTCTAGGAATTTTGAATAAGATGAAACGTTAGAATTACTACCTACAGTGACAGTTGTTCCTTCATAAGTAAACGAACTACCTGCTAAATAACTTTGCACATAACCAACCCATGTTTTTGCATTAGCTTTACTAATATAATATTTTGCATTACCTGATGAATCTTTTTCTTGTGTGGTCACACTATTGATTAATGTCGTCCATTCATCATCAGTTAAAGAAGTTTTAATATATTTTTTATAATATGCTTTAATAACAGTTTCTTCATCAGTATTTAAATAAGAATCACCATTAGATCTATATGATCCATAAGTTGATAAGAAGTCATCATCAAATTTCATCTTTCCAGTAAAGTGTGATTTTAAAGTGTCAGTTGTATCACCGGTAGCCCATGAAATTAATTTAGATAAACCATATATCTCGTGATTATCACTACTAGTATTTGTTTCTTTTAAATTAAGAACAATAGTATTACAGAAATATGCATCATGACGCAAAATATAAGCACCTGTATGATTAGTAACTATACCATTAGATATTGTAAATGAGGATTCATCATTATTTGATGTATAATCATCATCAATTACATCTCCATTATAAGATTCACTAGTCTTCTTCTTTAATTCAGTCCATACTTGATATTTAACTGAATTAAATACGGACATATTAGCAAAACCTTCTGAATCACATTTAATAACACCAGGACAAGTAAAATACTGAATTCTTGCGGCCGTATGAAGTGCGTTATCACTTGTAGGCATTACAAGTACAACGTTAACTGCAAATGATGAATCATTAAGTAGAAATCCTTCAGGGTTTAAACATACTTTATACTTAACAATTTGCTTCATTTCTGAAACTGTAAACATATTGCGCCAAGAACTAGAACTTGATTCACTATATGTATATACTCCACTAATTCTTGCTACTTCTTTAGTGCAATTATCACCAGAGTATCCAATAATTTCACTTATAGCACTTTCGCTAGATTCAGGAATTACATATTGAATTAAATAACTGTTATATGTACCATCAAGGATAAAATCGCCTTTTTCATTTAACATATTATTTTCTTTTCTTGTATCTAATATGTTTTGTAAAACATCAACGCGGGACAAATCTTGTTCAGTTTTTTCAAATACTAATTCATTTAAACTAGTATCATAACCAGGATTGATAATAATATTAACTTTGCCACTATATTCTTCTTCATCATTAGCAAATTTAGCAACTAAATTAATTTGAGCATAAGTTTCAAATGTAGCACTACTTAAATATATAGCAACACCCTTATCGTTATTGTGGTTAATATCTGTAGCATTTTGATCTATAGAAATAAAATTATATGCTGGTATTTGCGTATAAGTTAGTGATTCAAACGCAACATCATTAAATCCTAACCATGAATAACCTGTTTCAGTAGATTCACTATTTTCGTTATATGGAGTATTATATGCATTCGTATAATGATACTTGTTTGAAGTACTTGAGGCTACTATTGGTAAATAATAATATGAATATAATTCTCTACCACTTGAATATACATGTTCAATAGTAATAGGTGATAATTGTGCTAAAAAATATTGGAATATAGTATCATGATTTTGATTTGATATTTTAATAGTTATTGTTTTAGTTAAAACTTTATTATTAATAGTAAAATATCCTGTAATAGATACTTTTGTACCATTATTTACATCACTTTGAATAATACCAGTATCAGATAAATAATTACTATTATTAGATTTCCATTCAATAGTAATATTTTTGTCTTTTAATGTAGTAGGTAAAAATAAATCAGCTGAATTAGTTGTAGTAATATTGCCAACGTTATCTGTTTCAGCTAATTTAGTTAAATAATATAATTCCCCGTTTTCACTAAATAAAGCTGCTAGAGTTGCATCTTCATCAGTTCCATATACCTTTACACCAACTTTTTCTCCGTTAAAAGTTATATATTCTTCAGAAGTTGTAACAAAATCATCCTTAACGCTATCTTTAATGCTTATTGTATTATTGCCTGATTTAAAAGTAATATTACTTGAAGTCTCTATTTCATTTTTTTCAGTTGTATAAAAAGACAATCCATTTAAAATATTAATTGTGTCATCAACTGATATACCATATCTTACTTTTTCTTTAATGTAAGATGAAATTAATTCTTTAGCCAATTTAGAACTATATTTAGCAAGTGTAACATAATTAGCATAAACACTCGATAAATTTGTACCTTTTGTATTATATAAGTCTTTAATTTCTAATATGCCATTTTGATTTTCTAACACTATATTAAATCCACTAGATATAATATTATCAAGTGATTCTATTGTTAATTTTCTTAAAGATTTAATTACTGCATTACCCGATTGATGCAAATATATTTTCTTTGTACCATTTAAATAATGACCATTTAAATCTAATTCAAAAGGATAATAAATAGTTAAGTTAGCACTTGTTATATTTATATCATTAAATAAAACAATTGTTACATTTTCACTTAATAGTCCTGTATTGATATCGTCAACAGCCTTAATTAAATCAGATTCATTATATACATATAAGTAATTAGTATAATCAGCTGTTTTAGCATAGGTTTTTAATTTGAATGTTAAATCTGTATTATCATCAAATATTGATCCATCTGAAGCACTATGTAAAACAAACGTTAATTCATCAGTTTGACTACTTGCGGTATAAGTATCAGAATCACTCATTTGTGCCGCATTAACAAATCCTGTAAAATTAATATATCCACTTTTTACTTTATTTTCGTCATTTGAACATAAGTTTCCTAAAGTATCTATAAACTCTGAGTTAAAGTATACAAGGATAGCACTTGAAAAACTTTCTGTCTTTAAAATAGTATCACTATCAAATGAAAACTCATATTGATATTGTATTACAGCTTTAGTGTTATTTTTAACAGTAATAGTTAGTGAATTACTGTCACCAGCTTTGCTAAATTTTAAGGGTTCTACAGAGGTATCAACAACTAAATTATCTTTAGTAGTATCATTTATATCTACAACTTTATCAACGTCTTTAGCTGTTAAATCGCCCTGTGTTTTTACTGATGATTTGAATAATACACTTGCTACTACAACTATAGTAGAGCACAATAAAAGAGCTGTTATTACAATAGAAATAAGGAATTTTTTATTTTTCATATTAACACCTCCCTAAATAAAAAAACCAGTCGCAAAAAGATTTGCAACTGGCTATCCTAATAAAAGGACCCTATAGCTTTCCGTCACAAGATTACTCTTGTTTTGGCAATATATCGCATGATATATATATCACTAAATATTAAAAATTTAGGTATATGAGACGTCTCATATACCCTTATTTTAATTTATTTAGATATTCTAATTCTTCATTAAGATTAAGACCTAATGAATTAAATAATTCATAATGTTTTTTTGAGAGATTTTCCAATTCCCATTTTGTTTTTTTATAGTGTAACTTGACATACCTTGCATCTAGAAGGATATCTGTTACACTTTTTTTAATCTTTGACGTATTTTTAACAAATTCACTATGTATTAAACTAGTGATTAATAATATAAATGATAAGCCTTGAGTTTGATAGTAATCACTAGAATATGTCGCATCAACTTCAAGTTTGTTTTTGTAATAATCATAAAAAGTTTCAATGGTCCAACGTTTCTTATATAATTTATAAATTTCTTCAGGAGATTTATCAAGATTTGATTGTAGTACAATTAAACCAAAAGTCTTTTCGTATTCATTATATTTTTCTAATGTATAAACTCCTTTTTCATCGCCTATTTTTGACATATAATCACTGGATTCTAAAGCATATTGACTTAGGTCTTTGAATGCAGTAACAGTTACACCATCAATTATTTCAGATTTATATTGGATAGGTGTATGTTTCTTACCTTTTTGATATGAGAAGATATTATCAAATTTTAAATTTTCAGTTATTTTTTTGTAAGAATGATAATTAGCTTTTAATGGTATTATGTATTTATTACCATTCTCAGAACACAATCTTAGATTTTCTGGGTCTGAAAAACCTTTATCGATGATAAATAAGGTGTCCTTGAAGTCGATTCTTTTAAATATATCTTTGAAAGATATATTATCCATGGTTCCACCTGGATATATACGAGAAAATATTGGCTCTGAATTATTGATATCATAGGCCATTAATGCATTCATCTGATAATCACCCAACTTGTTATTTTTATTTCCTTTTTCTGCAAGGTCATTATCATGAGATGAAGTTTTAATTACGTGTCCATCAACTGCAAGTTCTTTACTAGATTTATCCGCAAGTAATTGTTCAAATTTTTCTACATTTGTTGTGTGCTTACCTAGATTATCAAATAAATTAGTTATTATATGTTCTGATAAGCTAATAGAAGGATATCTTTTGGATAAATATGATAAATCATAATCTGGTTTAATATTTTTAACATAAGTAAAACCATTAACAAAATGAAGTAAAGATAATAAATATATTTGATAAGCTTCCTTTGGATTGAATACTTCTAAAAGTTTATTTAATACATTATATGATAATTTATAAGATATAAAATATTCTCCAAAATTCATTGATGTCAGCATTTCATTCTTTGAATAATTTTGATTTGGAACAAATCCCAAATCTAAAGATATGGATCCAACTAGCTTTCCCATTTTGGTTTTCCATTTATCATCTACTTTTACAAAAGAGTGTTCATAAACATAATACTTACCATTTATAACTTTAACCATTGTACCTTTTGGTTTTAATTTTCTTATCTCTTCTGGCACTGAATATTTACCCATCACAATCACCTTTCTTATGTACCTATTATATACCTATATTATAGCATAAAAGAGCATTTATTACCAGAATTGACTAATAAATTTTAGTAAGAAAAAATAAAAAAGTGAACTTTCAGGTTTCCTTTTAAAAAGAAACGGTTTAAAAAATTCACTTTTTGTTGTAGAATAGTATATATCATTAAAAAAGTATAGATTTTATATACCTAAAATTTTAGGTTTTAGTGATATATATATATATATATATCTTTCTTCATTTTCATTTTATCACTTTCCTTTTTTTATGTCAAACTATATTAACTGACAAATAGAAGTAAAATGTAAAATAAAAGAGCGATTTCTCGCTCTTAAATAATTAATTTTTCCATTTCCAATCTCTAACTTCAGGAATATCTTCACCGAAATCATCAATATGTTGTTTATGTCTAACAAGAGTATCTCTCATTTTTTGGATTAAATAAGCTTTCTTATCGCCGTATCCTTTAATTGCATTAAGTGCATCAATTACAAGATGAAATCTATCAATCTTGTTTTGAACACGCATATCAAATGGAGTAGTGATTGAACCTTCTTCTTGGTATCCTCTAACGTGTAAATCACGATTATGTCTTCTATAAGTTAATTCGTGAATAACAGTAGGGTATCCATGGAACGCAAAAATAATAGGTTTATCTTTTGTAAATATAGTATCATATTCAACATCAGTTAATCCATGAGGATGTTCTTGAGATGGTTTTAATTTGAATAAATCGATAACATTTACAAATCTAACTTTAATTTCTGGTAAGTTTTCTCTAATAATACTTGTAGCAGCTAAAGCTTCAAGAGTAGGAGTTTCACCACAACCAACCATAACTACATCAGGTTCACTACCTTGGTCGTTACTAGCCCATTGCCAAATAGATAAACCTTGTGAGCATTCACTAACAGCTTCTTCCATTGTTAACCATTGAGGACGGGGGTGTTTAGAAGCTACGATTGTATTAATATAATTTTTTGTCTTTAAACAATGATCCATTGTACAAATTAAAGTATTTGAATCAGGTGGAAGATAAATACGTGTAACATCTGGTTTTTTTGCTACCATATGGTCAATAAATCCAGGGTCTTGGTGAGTGAATCCATTATGGTCTTGTTGCCAAACTGTTGAAGATAAGATTAAGTTTAGAGATGCAATAGGTTGTCTCCAAGTTAATTGATTACAAATCTTTAACCATTTTGCATGTTGGCTAACCATTGAATCTACTATACGCATAAATGCTTCGTAACTTGCAAAGAAACCATGACGACCAGTTAATAAATAACCTTCTAACATACCTTCGCACATATGTTCAGATAACATAGAATCCATTACTCTTCCTGTAGGAGCTAAGTGATCATCTACATCAATTGTAGAACTATCCCACATTCTATCAGTAACTTCAAATACATGATTTAATCTGTTACTTGCAGTCTCATCTGGACCAAATATTCTAAAGTTTTCTTGGTTTAATTTAATTACATCACGGATGAATGCACCTAAGTTAGTCATATCTTGACTATCTTTTTCGCCGTGACTTCCGATTTCAAATGCATAATTTCTAAAATCAGGCATTCTTAAATCTTTTAATAATTTACCACCATTAGTATGAGGATTAGCACTCATTCTATGTTCGTATTTAGGACATAATGCCTTTAATTCAGGTACTAATTTACCATTTTCATCGAATAATTCTTCAGGATGGTAACTTCTTAACCACTCTTCAAGTAAACCTAGATGCTCAGGACGTGACATATCAATAGGTACTTGGTGAGCACGCCAATATCCTTCAACAATCTTACCATCTACAACCTTTGGTCCTGTCCATCCTTTTGGTGAACGTAATACAATCATAGGCCATGTTTTTGGCGATAAATCACCTTTAACACGTGCTTCTCTTTGATTCTTACGAATCATCTTCATACACTTTTCAAGAGCCTCTGCCATTGTTTGGTGCATTACCATAGGATCACTACCCTCAACGAAAATAGGTTCATATCCTAGGCCCTTAAAATACATTTCAAGTTCTTTATGTGGAATACGTGATAAAATAGTAGGATTTGCAATCTTATATCCGTTCAAATGAAGAATCGGTAAAACTGCTCCGTCTTTTTTAGGGTTGATAAACTTATATCCTTGCCAGCTTGTTGCAAGTGGACCTGTTTCAGCCTCACCATCACCAACAACACAAGCAGTGATTAAATTTGGATTATCTAATACACTACCAAAAGAGTGTGATAATGAATAACCAAGTTCTCCACCTTCATGAATTGAACCTGGAGTTTCAGGTGCTACGTGGCTTGATATACCACCTGGGAATGAGAATTGTTTAAATAATTTTTTTAAACCTTCTTCATCTTCTGAAATGTTTGGATAAACTTCAGAATATGTACTTTCTAAGTATGCATTAGCTACAAAGAAATTACCACCATGACCAGGACCTGAGATTAAAATCATATCTTGATCATATTTTTTAATAATTCTATTTAAATGTGCATAAATAAAATTTTGTCCTGGTACAGTTCCCCAGTGACCAACAATCTTCTTTTTAACATCACTAGCCTTTAAAGGGCGCTTTAAAAGTGGATTATCTAGAAGATATAATTGAGCGGCAGATAAATAGTTAGCCGCATTCCAGTACTTATTAATAAGTACTAGTTCCTCATTTGAAAGAGGTCCTTCCAATTTTTTTGACATCTTTTCCTCCTAATTTAAAATGAAATAAATTATAAATTAGATAAAATCTTATTTGTTCTTTCCTTAGCTACCATAATATAGTCTGCTAATAATTCACTACTCTTTTGCCATGTAAATCTTGGTTCACGAGCTTGAGCTAAAGTGTTGATATCATTATTTACAAAAATAACACTATTTCTTTCGCCAGTATGCTTATTTTCAGCATTTCCGTCTTGAGCAATAGTAACACAGTTTGTTAATTCATCGCTAACTGTAGTAACGTTATTTACTCTTATTTGAAGTTCATTACCATTTTCGCCAAATACTTTAGCTACAGAGAATAATTCGTTGAATTTCTTCATATTTTCATCATTTCTAACGATGAAATTTGCATCAGTGTATGCAACACGATTAAACATAGGATTAGCAAGTTGTGATAATTTAGAAACAACACTATTAGTGAATTCTAAGAAATTATCTACAGTATCTCCTTTTTCAGTATTATAACCATATTGGATATCAATTCTGTAAGTACGGATAACAACAGCCATATTTTCATGTGTAAAGATATGATTTGTTGTAGGTAAGCCGTTAGGTAAAGTTGTGCTATTTTCTTCATGTTTGAAATCAGCTAATAATTCCTTTACGCCACTAATTTTTGAAATTAGATCACTTACATTACCAAAAACCGAGAATGTAGATTGAGCAGTTATAATTTTTTCCATATTTTAATACCTCTTTTTGTTTCTTAATTGAAATCGTTTTCAATTAGTATATAGATTATACCAAAAAAATATTAAAAATGCTATATATAGTATATTTATTTTCCCTCTTTTTTACTTTTTTTATTTTTTTACCTGAATTTTTTTCACTTTTTTTAAAAACTGCCAATTTTAAAAGAGACTTTTTTAAAGTTTTCTAAAAAACAACCATAAATTACAAGTCATTTTTAAATATATGTTAAAAAAGATTATTTTATTTTAATAATTTTAAATTATAATATACCTAATGATAACCTTAGGTTTAGGTTTTAGGTTAATCGAAAGGAATTATAAAATGTATACAATCGGACAAATATCAAAACTTTTTAATCTACCAATCTCTACATTGAGATACTATGATAAAGAAGGACTATTTCCTAATTTAGTGAGAAAAGGAAATATTCGTTATTTTAGTGATAATGATATTGAAGCACTAAGAGTGATTGAATGTTTAAAGCATACAGGACTTGAAATAAAAGAAATAAAAAGATTTATGGACTTAACTAAGGAAGGTCCTTCAAGTTATAAAGAAAGAAAAGAAATAATCGAAAGACAAAAATTAAAAGTCGAAGAGGAAATTTTAAATATGGAAAAGCATCTTGCTATGCTCAAGTTTAAAACTTGGTATTATGATACTGCCATTAAAGATCAAAGTGAAGATAACATTAAAGCTATGTTACCAAATAATTTACCTAGTGAAATTCAAGTATTATATGATAAAACTCATAATAAATAGAAAAAGTGATTTTAGACTTAACTAAAATCACCGATTACTATTTATTTTTTTGATAATTTTTTCTTATGTTCTTCATATCCTGGTTTATCAAGAAGTGCAAACATATTTTTCTTATAAGATTCAACACCTGGTTGATTAAATGGATTTACTCCTAGAGTATACGCAGATAATGCACATGCATATTCGAAGAAATAAATTAAGGCACCAAATGAATATTCATTTATTGAATCAATATCAATTTGAATATTAGGAGTTAAACCATCGCTATGAGCAATTTGTGTTCCTTCCATAGCTTTTTTGTTTACATAGTCCATAGATTTTCCAGCTAAGAAATTTAAGCCATCTAAATTCAATTCATCTTTTTCGATAGTTAAATCATGCTCAGGGCTAACTACATTGATTACTGTTTCAAAGAAATGTCTTTTACCATCTTGAATCATTTGTCCTAATGAGTGTAAATCTGTTGAGAAAGATACACTTGAAGGATAAATTCCTTTATGATCTTTTCCTTCTGATTCTCCAAATAATTGTTTCCACCACTCAGAAAAATAATTAAGACGTGGTTCATAATTAACTAAAAGTTCAACATCATAACCTTTTTTGTATAAAGCATTTCTTATAGTTGCATATTCAACCGCAATACTATTTTTATCATTTATTAATTCATCACGCATATCACAAGCACCTTGTAATAAACGTAAAATATTAATATTAGCACATGCAATAGGTAAAAGACCTACAGCAGTTAAAACACTAAATCTTCCACCAATATCATCAGGTACAACAAAAGTTTCATATCCTTCTTTTGTAGCTAAACTCTTTAGAGCTCCTTTTTCTTTATCAGTAGTTGCAAATATTCTATCACGAGCTTCTTCTTTACCGTATTTTTCAATTAAATGTTTTTGAAGAACTCTAAATGCAATAGCTGGTTCTGTTGTAGTACCAGATTTTGATATTACATTAATTGAATAATCTTTATCATTTAAGTAATTTAGTAATTCATATAAATATGTTGAAGAAATTTGGTTACCAACAAAAATAACTTCAAATTCTTCATTGTTAAAGTATTTTTTAAATGTTTCAATGGTTGCACGAGCACCAAGGTATGAGCCACCAATACCAATTGAAACTAAAACTTTAGAATTACTTCTTATTTTTTTAGCAGCTTTTTCAATGCGAATAAATTCATCTTTATCATAATTTAGAGGCAAATCTAACCAACCTAAAAAATCATTTCCTTCGCCTTGTCTAGAATTTAAAACGTCAAAAGAGTGTTCAACTTCACTTTTAACAGTATTATATTCTTCTTCACTTAAAAACTTATTAATATCTAATTTATTTAAACCTATATTTTTCATAACTTACATCCTTATAAAAACGATATATATAATCGCACTTAATATACCAACAAATAACCCCAAAAATAATCCACAAATTACTTCTTTAGGTTTATGACCTAAATATTCTTTTAGACCATTTTTAGGATCATAACCTACTTCTTTTTGCACATTTTCTGGTTCATGTTCTAACATATTATTTAAAAGTCTAGCGTGTTTACCGGCTTCATATCTTACGCCCATCGCATCATATACAACTACAACAGTTACGGCTAAAGCTACCGCAAACACATAGCCTACACCTGATTCATAATGTAGTTGTAAAATTCCTAGTGTAGTAACAAGAGCTACCATTGTTGATGTATGAGAACTTGGCATACCACCTGTTGAAAAGAAAAATTTCCAGGCAAATTTCTTTTCTTTAATTGAATGATATATAACCTTGCTAAGTTGAGCAATTAACATTGATACTAAAGCTGATATTAAAATACATGCTGTTCTTACTTTTTCAGTATAAGTAATCCCTGAATCATAAGCCCCTATTTCGTATATCATATTAATCATAATTAATCTTTAACTTGTTTTACTCCTATAACTCCTGGAACTGAATCAATTAACATACTTTCAATACCCTCAGATATATCCATATCAATTAATCCACATTCAGCGCAAGCACCAATAACTTTTATATATACATAACCATCTTTAAAATCAATAAAAAGAATGTCTCCGCCTTCCGCATTCATATACGGTCTCATTTTTTCAATTACTTCTCTAATGGCGAAAACTTGGTCGTCATAATTCATATTTTGTTCCATATTACACCTCTAATTGTTTTTGTGGCTAAATACTTTAGTTTGTTTTTGATTAAAACGTTTTTTATTACCTTTGTTTTCTTTAGCTTTTTCTTTTATAATTTCATCCTTAATAGATTGAGGAAGTTCATAAAGTTTAATTTGAGAAACATTAATATCATTTAAATTAATGTTTTTCTCGTTAGGTTTAGTATGAGCAAAAGATATAGTTGATTTATCGAAGTTTTCCTTTTCTATTGTTTCTATACTTCCCAGTGGTTTTGTTGTATCTTCGCTTATTGCATCTCCCTTATGTGTTTCATAATATTCTTCGCTTACTCTTTTAATAATTGCAAAAGGAGCTAAATAATTACATGATTCAACAACATAATCCATGATATATTCATAAGAATTAGGATCATTTTTCTCTGACTTAAAACCTTTAATACGCATTTTTTCATCCGCAATATCTAATACTAAATACTCGTAATTATCATACAATTCCTCAATATATAGGGATTCAAATTTATCAATATCAAATGCTTCTCGGACATTTTTTAAGATTTCATAAAAACCTTTTTGACTTTTAATAACCATACAAACCTCAATTTCATAATTATATATCAACTAATTACTTTCTACAAGTAGTGTACATTCACAAGATATACCTTCGTTTCTACCAATATATCCTAATTTTTCTCCTCTTGTAGCTTTAATTGATATTTTATCAATATCTTCTTCAATAATATGTGAAATACATTCTCTAATCTTATCTCTAAAAGGATTAATTTTCACCTCTTCGGAAAAAATCATTACATCCATATTTACTAAATGATAACCTTTATCTTTAACCATTTTATAGCATTCACTTAAAATAACTTTAGAATCCATATTAAGTGTCTTTTCACTATTATCAGGAAAATGAGTTCCAAGATCCCCAAGAGCTAAAGAACCTAAAAACGCATTAGCTATTGCATGTAATACAACATCCGCATCAGAGTGTCCTAAAAGACCTAAAGGATAATCAAAAACAACGCCACCAAGAATTAACTTTCTACCACTTACAAGTCTATGTGTGTCATATGCATTACCAATTCTTATCATTATTTAACCTCACTAAATTTTTAAATAATTCTAGATCAAATTTTGTAGTTATTTTAAAATTATAATCATTTCCTAATATTTTTTCAATTTTAACATCTTGATTATCAAAAGATGATATATCATCTGTTGTAGAATACTTTTCATATTTTTTAAATATGTCGCTTCTTCCTCCTTGAGGAGTTTGCACACAAACTAAATTATTTCTATCAAGAGTTTTATTATCTAAATTGCGAATTGTATCTTTTAGCGGTACATACACAAAATACGCATCACTAGTATTTTCTAAACACTTTTTTATAATATCTTCACTTATTAAAGCTCTAGCCGCATCATGTATCATAACTCTTTTAGTTTTGACAAGACTAAGTGCATTTAATACCGATTCGTTTCTAGTTTTCCCGCCCATTACAATAGTAACATTTTTTTCTCTTTTACTAAAAAAATCATAATCATTTTCACTTACTACAAGTATAACTGGTAGATTAAAGGATAAAAACTTATTTAAAGAGTACTCATAAATAAATTTATCATTTACTTTTTCTAGTACTTTATTGTATCCAAGTCCTACACGACTTCCAGATCCAGCAGCTAATAAAATTACTGTTGTGTCCTCCATAAAATCACCTCGTTAATTTTTACATCATGATCTTCTTCTTTAAAATCAAAAACAAAATCACTAAATACAATACTTATCGTGAAAATATTACTATTTTCTAAATATCTATCGTAATAACCTTTTCCATACCCTATTCTATAATTTTTTTTATTTACAGAAAGAGCAGGTACAAACATCACACTTATATCTTCTTTATTAACTTTGACTCCATCAATAGGCTCTAAAACAGAAAACTTTGATTTTTCAAATTTAGTAACATTTGTGTAAAAATCCATATCTAACCAACTTGTCTTAGGATAACAAACGTTATAATAATTCTTTAAAAAAGTTAAATCAAATTCATATTTAAATGGTTTGTAGATTGCAACTAAACTGTTTTTTAAAACATAAGATTGAAGTAAAGGTCTTATTAAATCAAAAAGTTTATTATTATCAATATTAAATTTATCTTTAGAAAATCTCAATTTTCTTTCACTTAAGGCAAGCTTTCTTGTTTCGTCTTTATTCATAAAAATAATATTTATTGTTTTGATCTCTTAAAGCTATTTTACTAGCATTTCTAGCATTTGAAATCAACGTTTCAACATTCTTTTGTGTTTGGTTATTTGATATACCAAATGCAGTTTGAACAACTACATCTTCACCACTTATATTAGCTTTAGCACTAGTAATTGTCTTTTGTTTTAATGCATTCTTAAACATTTCCATTTTTTTAGGGTCATATATTACAAAGAAAAACTCAAGGCCATCTGTTCTAAATATTAAATTATCACTTACAAACACTTTCTTAAACTCAGTAAGATATTGGTTCATGCAAATATCACCAAATTTTCTGTCGTATTGTTTATTAATAGTTTCAATATTTAAAAATCTAAAGCATACTAAAAAATATGAATAGGTACTTGGTATACTATCAATAGAACGAATAAGAGTGCTATTATCTATTATAGTCTCTAAACCATATTCCTCGTTTTTTGATTCTGAAATTCCTTTAACTTCACTAATAAAAGATAAAATTTCAGTTTGAGGACCATGATATTTTTTGCCGTATTCATAAACGTAAATATAATCATATTGTCTCTTCAAGCGATATTGAATATGATATTCTAATTTAGTTATAGTAAGTTCATTAATCTTAGCTAAATAATTATCTAAATCATCAGGATGAATTCTATTTTTAAATTCTTCAAAAGATATTGAATTTGTTTCAAAACCTAATTCTTTTACAAATTGATCATTAGCTCTAATAGCATTTAAATCTAAGTTATGTATAAATGCAGGTTCTTTAGAAATAGACATAAATGTGCTAAATCTTTTCCTATTCATTTCAAGTTGAATAGTTTTTTCATTTAAATCTTGTTCAGTTTTTTCAATCATTTTATTATCTTTTGAAATACCGTAAATTACATGACCTAAAAATTTATTAGAATTAGACAATATCGGTCTATCAAACAAATTGATTTGTACTTGATTACCTTTTATATTTAAACAAGTAATATTTAAAGCATCTTCTTTATTAGTTGTTTTAACTTTATTAAAAACTTGACTAATATTTGTTGAGTTATAATCATTGCCATTTATATCAATATCTGAAAATCTTTTAATTAATAATATAGAAAATTCCATTCCTTTAGCTTCTTCAAAACTTATATTTAAAAATGATAGAAATGATTTAGATATATCTACAATTCTATTTTTCTTATCTAAATATGCAAAATAATTATTCATTTCTACACAAGAAAAATATTCACCTTTTATCTTCTTTTCTTTGTTAGATGAAGAAACGCTTAAATACATTAAAAAGCCAATTAATATATAAACAACACAAGAACCATATAAATAATAATTAAAATCTAATTGCTCAGTAAAAAAAGAACTAGCAATTATAACAAATAATATAATTGCTGAGATTACAATTTTAAAGGTTACAACATAACCTTTAATATAACTTTCTTTAATAAATAAAATAATTAAAATAACACTTAAAAATAATGCAGGTATAATTAAATATAGTGTATCCATATTAAGCCTCAATTACTTCTTCAATAATATTATTTTTAGTTAAAAGAATATAAATGATAATTATAAGTGCACTTAAAACTGCAGAAATTAAGAAGACTAAAAAACTAAATAATACTTTATTAATCTTATTTTCCTTATCTTTATCACGTTCTTTAATCTTATTCTTATTTTGTGTTTTAACACGTAAGAAACAATCAAAAGGGTTAATTAAAAAATATAATATAAAACCAATCACTTTCATCTTTATTTTTCACCTAACCAATCTGTTAAATATCCAAGTAAAGTCTCTTTATCATTTGCCGGAACCATTAAACCATCATATGCAAGCGATATTTCCCCTGTTTCTTCTGATACACAAATAGTAATTGAATCTGTTACTTCACTTATACCAAGAGCAGCTCTGTGACGAGATCCCATAGTTTTATCTTCATCAATTTTACTTTGATTACTTGTAAGGTTAAAATAAGCACCAGCACAACTTACACGGTTATTTCTTATAATAACAGCCCCGTCATGAAGAGGAGTATTAGGAATAAAAATATTAATTAATAATTCTTTTGAAACTTCACTATCTAGACTAATAGCTTTAGATGCATATTGGTCTAAAGAGTTTTGTCTTTCAAGAGTAATAAGAGCACCAATATTTTTTTTAGATAAGTAAAGACTAGCTTCTATTATGGAATTCTTAGTCTTCATTGAGCTTGAATATAAAATATCTTTTTTCTTCTTATTTTGTATTGCATCTAGTTCACGTCTAATATCAGGAGCTAAACAAATAACTAAAATTATAGGATAGAAAAGTAAAAGATATAAATAAACATATCTTGTAATTTTTAAATCTAATTTATAAGCTAAAATATAAATTGCAATAATTACAATATATATTAATAAAGGTCCTATAACTTTTTTATTTTTTAGTACAAATGTAATAACTAAAGATAAAACAATAAATAATAAATATCCTTCTACAAAATATTTCCAATTATTTGAAAAAAAATCTTGAATAGTTAAAATCATAAAATCACCAACTTTATAATAATTATAGCAAAATATTAAATCTAAATAAAGTTTTTAATACTATTATTAAATCTTTATGATAAACTATTTAATATAAAATTTGAGGTATATTATGTTACGTGCAATACTTGTTTGTGTAGATAAAGATATAGATAATGCCAATCAAAGCCTAGACGAATTAAATCAACTTGTAAAAACTCTAGGTATTACTGAATGTGCAAGAGTTGTTCAAAAAGCTAATTTTTTTAATCATAAAACTTATGTAGGTGAAGGAAAACTTAGTGAAATTAAGCAACTTGAGAAAATTGAAAATGCTGATTACGTCATATTTGATGACGAATTAACTCCTGCTCAAATGTTTAATCTTGATGAAATATTAGAGTCTTCTGTTTTAGATAGATCATATGTTATATTAGATATATTTAGACGCTACGCTAAAACTGATGAAGCTAGACTCGAGATAAAACTTGCTAATTTAAAATATTTATATCCTCGACTTAGAACATTTCATGAAGGTTTCGATAGACAAAGCGGTAAAATCGGGTCTAAAGGTAGTGGTGAAACTCAACTTGAGCTTGATCAAAGAGCTGTTGTTAATGAAATCGTTGATACTAAGAAAAAAATTGAAGTCTTAAATCAAAGAAAACACCAAGAAATAAATAAAAGAAAAAATAGTGAACTAAAAACGATTGCGCTCGTAGGATATACAAATGCCGGTAAATCAACCACCCTAAACACCCTTCTTACATTTCTTAACAAATACGAGTATAAATCAAATACACAAAATAAAGCTGTAGAAGCTGAAGATAAATTATTTAAAACATTATCAACATCAGTTAGAAGATTAACTTATAAAAATATACCATTCCTTTTAAGCGATACAATTGGCTTTATATCAAAACTTCCCGCTGAATTAGTTAATTCATTTTTGACAACTCTTGAAGAAACTAAAAACGCTGATTTAATTATTATAGTAGTTGATTCAACTGATAAAAATTTAAAAAAACAAATTGAAACAACTGTTTCTACTTTATCAAGAATTTTAGATAAAGAACCTAAAATATTATTTTTATTAAATAAAGTGGATAAATTAGATCCTAATATTGCTATTACATTAAATTATGATTATTTATTATATTCAAATTATGATGAAAAATATCAAATAAATCTACTTGAATATATTGCTAATTTCTTACTTGAAGATTATGAGATTTTAGATTTAGCTATTCCTTATACAGATTACAAAATTAATTCCTTAATAGAAAATAAAGCTTCTATAATATTTAAGACTTATATGGATAACTACACTTTATATAAGGTATATACTCCTAAATCAATAGAAAAAGAGCTTTCCCTTTATAGAATTGATAATAATATTTCATAATTTTTTTTAATTTAAATTTTTTGTGTCAATATCATATGAAAATGTCCTAAATATTTTGAAACATTAGCGGAAAATTTTTCCGCTATTTTTAAAATAAACTTTATATTAAAGTAAAACTTACGTATATTTTACAAAATATTTTGTTTCCTTAATATGACGAGAATCAAGTGTACATTATGTCTATCGTTAGATAAATTAAAATTATAATTTGATAGTTTGCTTTAAAAAATCAATTTTTGTGATGAAAATTATGATTTACGGCTTAAATTTTAAAATATAGAATTGATTATAAAAATATGATATAATTTTTTTAGAAATTGATGAGTAGGTGATAATGTGGGTTTATATTTAAATCAAGATAATAAAAGATTTATAAGAAGTCTAAATACAGAGATATATGTCGATAAGAGTATGCTGATTAAAAGATGTAACAAATTAATAAACACAGAAAACTGTTTTATGTGTGTTACCCGTCCTCGTCGTTTTGGTAAAACAATGGCACTATCTATGCTTAATGCCTACTATTCTAAAGGCTGTAACTCCAAGGACCTTTTTAAAGGTCTTAAAATAGAAAATGATGAATCATATCTTACACATTTAAATAAACATAACGTCATATGGATTGACATGGCTGAAATATATTTAAAATGTGATGATGTTAACGATTTTGTCAAAGTCTTAAAGAATTACATATTAAATGATTTAAGAGAAAAATATTTTGATGCTAAAATTGAAGGTATGATATTAGAAGATACAATCATAAAAATAAACGATACATTAAAAGAGAAATTTATATTTTTAATTGATGAATGGGATGTTATATATAGAGAACAAGAAAAAAACACAAAAGTATGCGAAGAATATACAGAATTTTTAAGATCTCTTTTTAAATCAAGCACTGTATCTAGTTGTATAGATTTAGTCTATATGACTGGCATTCTACCTATTAAGCGTTATTCAACTCAATCTACCTTAAACATGTTTACAGAATATAACATGATTAATTCAAGAACAATAAACGAATTTATTGGATTTACTGAAGATGAAGTTAGAGATTTATGCGATAAATATAACAGGGATTTTAATGAAATTAAATCTTGGTATAATGGTTATAAATTAAATGGTGTTGCTCTTTATAATCCCAAATCTGTAGTTGAGGCTGTAATAAACGGGGAATGTGATGATTATTGGACGCAAACATCAGCTATTGAAGCTGTAACTGATTACATGAATTACGATAATGGTGAGCTAAAAGATATAATTGCTAAAATGATTGTTGGCGAATCTGTAAATGTCGATGTTTCACTTTTTGAAAACGATTTAACTAAAATAGACTCTAGGGACGCAGCACTTACAGTACTTATTCATTTAGGTTATCTAGCATATGACAATATTGAAAAAAAGTGCTATATACCAAATTTTGAAATAAGACAAGAATTTGAACGCG
>CAVEPF010000126.1:0-3484 GCA_963617645.1 Anaerotignum sp.
GTATTATATGAAGCTTTAATTATACTGAAAATTAAATCAATGACTGAATTTAAATCAGATGTAGGTAATAATTCTCTTAATGAAACATAAGGAAGTACTTCATTGTCATCTAAAGAAGCTTCGTATTGAATGCTTTGACATTTATAACCTTTTTTAAAGGCAATTTTTAGAATTTCTTCTACTTCAGTACTATCAAACTCAAAATAATCTATATTATTAATAAGACCATTTAAAACAGAATATGTTACATCAATTAAATAAGTATCTTTATCAAAAGCTTTAATGATATTTGAAAAATCTTTTTGGAAATCTTCTTTATCAAAAACAACTAAAGCTTCATTATAAACTGTTTCGAAATCAGCATCGTTTAATGCATGTATAATCTTATTTTCATTATCATAAGATAATATTAAATTGATTGAATCATCAATGAATGCTCTATATTTAACAAGTTCAGTATAAAAATAAACATTTTTAGAGTAATCTATTTCATCGTCTTCAATTTTTCCTTGCATGATAACGTTAGTAACATACAAATAGTAAGGTACCTCATTTTGATCTTTAACAGTATTTAATATTTTATAAATACCACTATTTCCAAGTTTTGCAAGTTCTCTTATTGAATCATATTCGATATCTTCACTATTAGTTCCTATTTGATCAATATAAGAAGAATTGTATGATACAAGATACGCCGGAGCTCCTATTAAAATAATCAAACCAAATCCGCATATAAGACCACGAACAAGACCTACTAAAGAAGCTATGCCTCTTCTTTCAGAATAAATATGTGGTACTTTTCCTTGCATAAATCTTTTTTTATTTTTCTTTAAATAGCGAGAATGTTTATGGAATATTAAATAGAAAATATAATAAATAAATTTAAATATAAAATGAATTACTATAAGCACTATTGAAAGTACTAAACGTAATACAGCTTGTGCTAAAGCTGTAACATAAGCACTTGAATAAAGCACAATATTAATAATAGGTTGTTCACTATTTGTTAAAAAATATTCAATTAAAATATCAACTAAATTATCTCTTGAATGATTTACACCAAGCAAGTCTTGAAGATAGTATTCACCCATAAAGTTATTTACTATCTTAACTGATTGATAATTGAAAATATCTTTATTAGATAAGAATATGAATAATGAAATCAATATTATGCATGAAATTATCGAATAACATAAAAATATTAAACTTTTTCTAATACCTCTTATATAGCCTAAAAAAGTATATAATAAAACAATAAAAATAAATAATACTGTAGGTCCATAAGTAATAGCTAAAGATACTATATTATTTTCCATTATTTCACATCCTTTCTAAAATTTATAAAGTTGCATATAAATTTCTTATAAATCCTTCTTTTGAATAAGTTGATCCTTTTTTAATACATAGATTACTAATAGTAACATTTAAAAAAGTATACTCATCGTCTAAGTTGCTTCTAATATATACGCTAATTAAAATTCGGCTTTTTGAATCACCAAAAATATCACTAAATTTTTTAGATGAAGTTGCTCTTACATCTATACTAGAAATTTTTAAGCATCCTTTAAATGCATTATTATTAATAAGTGCATTAGGAATATTAACACTTGTAAGTTTTTCATTATTTGCAAAAGTATTTTCATAAACAGTTCTAACGTTTTCTAATGTTACAGTTGACAACTTTGTATTTTCAAATGAACCTTCGCTAACTGAAGTAATGTAATTACTATTGTAAATAGTTATTAAACTTGAATTCTTAAATGCATCAACACCTATACTTATTGAATGGTTAAAAGTAATAGTTTGAATATTTGAATCTTTAAACGCATTATCACAAACTTTTGTTACATAATAGTCTTTCTCTTTATAAGTTATAGATGCAGGTAAATCTAATGAATCTATAGATTTATCACTATCATATACATAAGCTTCACTCGTTGTAATTTGATATGTAACATTATCTATTGTTTTAATTGTACCAATTACACTTTTAAAATAAATTTCTGAATAAACAATACCTACACAACAAGCCACAAATATAACAAATATTAAGATTTTCCATATAAATTTTGTTTTAACATTATTCAATGAAACAACTTTAAATTTTGAATCCTTCTTTTTTTTAGCAAGCTTCTTTATGGCTTTTGTATTTTGTTTTAAAGCCTTCTTGTTTGTTTTTACAACATCTTTATTATATTTTTTCTCAATTTTTGTTAAATTCTCTTTTTTAACAATATTATCACTTAAGGTCTCTTTACTGACTTCTTTGTTTATTGCTATTAAAGCGCCGTTAACATATTCAGAATTTGTAAAAACAGCTCTAACAATATTTATTTTTATTTGACATACATCACTAACAACTTCAAGTCTATATTGGCTAATAAATTCATTATAAGCTTTAACTGAAGTTATAATTTCAAAATCTGTTCTCTCTAGTAATGCCCCATCAGTGGCTAATACATCAACAGATACAACTAATTTTTTTAATTCTTGATTTAAATTATTTACAAATTTAAATCCAATATACTTTTTATCATCAATTTCTTGAATATAATACTCAACAAGCGATACAGGAGCAGAGGTATTATCAAGATATTGAAATGTTTGAACATCAGTAGAATTCATGAACTACCCCACCTCCTAATCTTTGTTTATCCATTTTGTGTTTCTTTAAAAGAGTAGTAATAAATAAGAATAATAACGATACTAAAACCATTGATAATAATACTATTGTAGAAATAAAGTCTCTTCTATAATAAATAAAGCTATCAGGTAAAAGAACTTCAGCACCTATATTTCTAACTATAAATAAGAGACAAAATAATTGAATTGCATTAAATGATTGTTCAAATAATATATTTGAAAACTTTTTAGGTCTTATATAATCGCCATTATAAGCAACATTTTCGCATTCTTTAACAATTACATTAATATATTCAGTATGTTTTGGTAATACAAATATTTTACTAATTTCACTAGTATTTGACTCAACAACTTTTAATACATCAATAACTTTATAATCTTTATTAAAACAAGCAATGAATAAGACAACATGTTGGTATGCTTTTGCGTAATTTAAAATGACACTAGTTTCATAACTAGACTTTTTAATTACATAACGAGTTACAACATTTTTATCAGTCCCCGTTTTAGCATAATAGGAATTATTTGTTGCATATTCTCTTTTAGTTCTTATTAAATTATCAGCTTCGTATCCCTTAAAGTACTTAGTGTTCTTATGACTAACAAAACGTTTAAGAAATATACAAGCTATTGCAAGAACAAACGCAAGTATGCTAAGTATTCGCCATATTAACATATTAATTCCTCCTATTTAGTCTCTTCTGTTATTTCTACAATTTCTTCGTTTTCACTAACTTCTTCATTAGTTTTTGCTTCTACTTCTTCTAAGTTTGTTTCAGTATTGGCTTTAACATCTTCATTTGATAAATCAAGAGAATCATTTAAATTATCACTTGATATG
>CAVEPF010000127.1:0-4500 GCA_963617645.1 Anaerotignum sp.
AATGTGTTTTAAATCTATTTTTAATATATTCTAATGTATTAGAATTAATAATTTCTTGATTTAAAACAGTATCCTTATTTTTAGCATAATCTAAAAAGTTTTTAAACATTAATGTACCTTTGTTATTTAAACTAGTTTTGCTTATTAAAGATGTATCAACACTCGATACTACTACAAGTCTTTCACGTGCACGTGTAATTGCTACATTTAATCTCTTATAACCACCATCTTTATTAATAGGGCCAAAGTTAGAACTTTGTTTATGATTACTATCAGGGCCAAAAGTAGTTGATAAAATGATTATATCTCTTTCATCCCCTTGAACAGTTTCAAGGTTTTTAACGAAGAAAGGTTCTTCTTTTTCTTCACTAAAGAAAGATTCATAAGCCTTATCTTTCTTACGTGCTTCTAAAATATAATGATATATTAAGTTTTCTTGACTCATGTTAAAAGTAACAATACCTATTGATTTATTATTTGTATGCCTGATTAAGTAAAATAAAGTATCAACTACTTTTTTAGCTTCAATTATATTTATACAACTATTTTTAATATACTCACCATTTGCATTTATATACTGTAAACCATTATCATTATCTTTTTCGCTTGATGGGAAAGTATATAGATCCTTATATATAGCTTTATTTGAGAAATTGATTAAAGATTCATATTTTGATCTATAATGCCACTTAAGCATTATAGAATCTAGTCTTGAATTAGCTTTATCTAAGACAGAACTAAATACCAAATAATCATCATCTTCATCTTCTTGAGAAGAGTCAAAAAATGATGTAGGCGCAAGTTGTTCTTTGTCCCCAACAATTATCATTTGTTTAGCTCTTCTAATAGAAGCTATTGTGTTTTCTTCTGTTAATTGGCTAGCCTCATCAAATATAACTGTATCAAATTCAAATTTATCACTATCTAAATATTGACTTACAGCAAGAGCTGACATAATCATAACAGGTTTTAGTGTTTGAACTAGATTTGAAATTTGACTAAAAAGAGATCTTATAGATAATAATTTTCTTTTTTTCTCTACTTCTTTTCTTAAAATACTAACTTCTAAATTAAATTCATCAATACTATTTAAATTAGGCCAAGTTTTAGTTATATTATCTGCTATATTAACCTTTGCGATTTCAAATACATCTAAACTTAATTTATTAAAATCTTCTAAGAATTTGTCAAACATTGCGTTTGTAAACATGTCAAATTGATTTTTAGTTTTTAATAATTCTTCTAAATAATAATAATTTAAACTTGAGATAAATTTTAATTTAAAATCTGTTAAATCTTCTTCATTATTTATTAAATCCTTAATATCACCATTTAAATTTTTGAAATCTTTTACAAATTCAAGATATGAATAAATTGAATCTGTATCATATAAAATATTTTTAAATTTAGTATTCAAATCAATAAATGATAAGTTTAAAGAATTCTTATCGAAATAATTCAATATAAAATTAAATGAATCTTCTATACTCTCGCTATATGATTTGAGATACATGTAATTTTTTGTAAAATCCTTATCATTTTGAATTATTAAATTAATAATAGTATTTTTCTTTTTTGTATCAATTTTACTTAATACAATATTAAAATCTTTCAAGTATGTAAGAATTCCTCTTAATTTAATAAAATCAGTTTTAGAGCCGAAATAATATTTAGGATACTCAGTTTTTAGTTTTGCATCAAGTACAATAATGTGTTCGTTAATTTCCTTAAATTTAATTATTGTTTCTAGATCACTAACTAAAGTTGAATAATCTAAATCGCCATTTTTTAGATATAATTTATATTTATTTAAAATTTTATTAAAACCAATTAAACGTTTTATACTACTATTATATTTTTCCTTAAGTAGTTTTAAATCGCTTGTTAAATCGATATCTAAAATAGACTCATTATATCTTTTTAATATAGAATTTTTATATTTTGATTGTTTATTATATAAAGATTCAACTTCGTTTAATGAAACTAAATCTGTCTTTACATCATAATGACTAAAGTCAGAATATTTTAATTTATAATCATTGTTAAAGAAAGAAAGTATTTCAATATAATTAGATAATTCAAATAAGTTAGGTGGAATAAGTTCTTCATCAATATCTAAATATTCTTTATTGATTTTTTCTATTATAATTGAGCAACTGTTAATATTTTGAATTAATTTTTTAAAGTCCGTCTTACTAATTTTCTCTTTTAAGAATCCGAAATATGGGTGACTATTAGGACTGGTGTTTAAATTAACTAGTGCCTTATCAACAACTTCAACTTCTTTAATTAATTTTTCATAAGAGAGACAATCTAAAGATAAAACATTATCGTATTTAAAATTATTAAATCGTTTAAAAGATAATGCATCTTCTAAAATTTCAAAAATAGTTTTATCTAATTTAGTCTTTGTTTTAAGTATATATTTATATTTATCAAAAAATTCATTACACTCTAAATATTTATTTTCTAAGCTTTTACCTTTTGAATTTAATTGGTTTGATAATTTCTTTTTGTTTTGAATATTTTCAAAGATGTTTTTAACAACTTCTTTTTTATTTGCTTTATTATCGTAAATAGGTAGAGCATAAGTGCTAATGCCTGATTTAACTAAATTTTTGTATACAATATCTAATGCACTTTGTTTCTCACATACAAATAATACTTTTTTATTGTTACCTATTAAAGAAGCTATCATATTTGTTATAGTTTGACTCTTACCTGTTCCCGGAGGTCCTTCAAGTACAAAAGAATCTCCGCTTAGGGCTTTCTCTATTGCCTCCCTTTGGCTTGAATCACTAGGTAAAACAATATATGGTTTCAATTTTTCTTTTTCTTTATTTAAAGAGGTCTTTGTACCACTTGAAAAAAATTTAACAAGAGGTGCATCGCTTGTTAATTTGTAATTTTCTAATATATCGTTATACATTACAATTTTACCAAATGAAAATAATGACAATGCAACACGTTCTAAGACTTTAATATTTGTTTGATCTAATACCTCTTTTGTTTTTTCTAGATAATCCTGCAAATTATCCTCTTTTTTTGGCAATGTTATATTATAATTTAATTTTAAATAGTGACAAAAATTTTCATTAATTAAATATTCGTCGTCACTAGCGTTTATAAACCATTCATCTTTATAATTTTTTGAAATATTTACAGGTATGAGTGTTGTAGGCGCAAGGTAAGTTACATTATCTTCTACATATTCAAAAAAGCCAAAACACAAATACAAGGCATCAATACCGTTTTCTTCTTTAAAAGTTTTAGCTTTCCTTTTAAGTAAATTAAGCGTTTTAGTGCATACGCTATAAATAGATAAAGGATATAAATATGAAGTATTAGCCTTAGGTTTAAAACGATTTTTTATAGTTTTAATTTGTTTAAAATCATATTTATCACATCGTTCAATCATTAAACCTTGTGCATTAGTTACTACGTTTTTAACGTTATATGGGTTATATTCTTCCTCATCAAGCAAAGAGAGCGTAATGTTTTCATCTAAATTAGTAAATAATTTAGCAACTTGAAATTTATCTCCTTCTTTAAACTCTTCAAATAAATCATAAAAATCATCAAAGTAAAATTCAATAGAGGATGTTATTCTATTTTTAAAATTAATAAGTTGGTTACGTTTTCCAACATCTAATAGTTTATTAAGTACATTATTTAAATAACTATCTTCCATGTTACCTCCTAAATGAAGAAAATTTAGCATTACATACTTTTGCTAAATCACGAGGATCTAGAATTATTTGATATCCTCTCTTGCCTGCTGAAACAATAATTTTATCTAAATCTTTAGCACTAGCTTCAATTAATGTCTTATATTGTTTCTTCATGCCAATAGGGCTAGTTCCGCCTCTTACATATCCACCTGTTACACTTTCAAGTTCGCTTACTTTAATAAGTTCTAAACTCTTTTCACCAAATTCCTTACTACAAGCTTTTAAATCAACTTCGTCTGCTACATTTATAACAACAACATAATAATGTTTTGTATTAGATACACAAACAAGTGTTTTATAAACATATTTAGGATCTTCACCAATAGAATTTGCTACATGTAAGCCATCTAAATTATTTAAATCGACTTCATAAGTTTTATAATCATACTTAATCTTCTTTTGGTCAAGTATACGCATAACATTAGTTTTTTCTTTATCGTTCTTCATTTTTTAAATCCTCGATTTCGCTTACTGTTAATTCTCTATATTCTCCAAGGGCTAAACTTTCATCTAATTTAAGATTTTTAAATTCAACTCTTTTTAAATATGTAACTTTCATATCAAGAGCTTCAAACATTCTCTTAACTTGATGGAATTTACCTTCACTAATATTTATATAACAAGAATTATCATCAATTAATTCAACACTTGCACTTTTAGTTACAAAGTCTCCTAAATCAAGCCCTTCTTCAAGTCTCTTGTGATATTCTTCTTTAAACACGCCACTAAATTTTACATAATATTTTTTATTTACATGTTTTTTAGGCGC
>CAVEPF010000128.1:0-5971 GCA_963617645.1 Anaerotignum sp.
CTAAAGATAATAATCATATTCCTATGATAATAGAACTTAAGGTTGATTCAACACCTATAGACGCAATTAATCAAATAAAAGAGAAAGAATATGTTAATACGCTAGGATCATACAAAGGTGATGTATTACTTCTTGGTATATCATATGATTCAAGTAGTTTAAAACATAGTTCTAAAATTGAATATATTAATAGATTATGCTAGAGCAGTGCTCTAACATTTTAATAATTAAATAAATGAAAAATATTGTATAGAAAATAGAAAAGTCATATATAATTATTAGCAATGTAAAACATTTAAAATAAGATGTTATTAATTTTTTAAACAACCAATCGGTACTACATAGACTCCATCTTGTCTTTTATAAGCATAATCACCTATTCCTGTTAAAACCATTAAAAATGAAGGTTCATTCATTTTATCAGTATCTATTTTATTTTTCATTGAAATTAAACTATGCGCTCCTTCTTCAATAAGTTTGTCTCCTCCTAATTTAATTTCAATCAACCCATATTTACCATTTTTTAAATGTATTACTGCATCACATTCTTGTCCATTTTTATCTCTGTAATGGTATACATTTCCTCCAAGCGAATCAGTATATACTCTAAGATCTCTTACGCATAGCGTTTCGAATAAAAAACCAAAAGTTTTTAAATCATTTATTAAATCAGTAGGTTCTATACCTAAAGCAGAAACGGCAATCGAAGGATCGACAAAATAACGAGTGCTTGATGTACGTATAGCAGTTTTTGAACGTATATTAGGATTCCATGCTGGCATCTCTTCAATAACAAATATATTTCGTAATGCATTTATATAAGAAGAAATAGTGTCTTCACTAATACTTATTTCATTAGAACCACAAATGTCTTCTATTAATACAGTATTAGGAACTTGTGTTCCCATATTCCTTGCGTAAGATTTCATAAAGCGTATGACTTTATCTTCATTCTTAATAATATTATCGCTTCTATTGATATCACTTCTAATCACAGACTCATAATAATCATATGCTTGCTCAAGTGCAATTTCATCACGCATGTCTATTGATTTAGGCCACCCACCTCTACATATTAAAAATGCCAAACGTTCTATACTAAGGTTTGAAGTACCATATAATTCTTTATTATTAAACAATTCTTTTAAAGATATGTTACCATTTGAATCACCTGATTCATATAAACTCATAGGTCTCATAGTAAGATACGTAAATCTTCCTGTTCCACTATGTGTAATTTCTTTTTTATCTACTGGTACAGCCGATCCAGTTAATATAAATTGACCTAATTCATCACGATGGTCAACTTCAAATCGTATGGCGTCCCATAATTTAGGTGCAAGCTGCCATTCATCAATTAATCTAGGAGTTTTTCCATTTAATAATAACTTTGGACTCAATTCTGCTAATTGAATATTTTGTGATTTTCTTTCAGGATCGTCCATATATAAAATACTATTTGATACTTGTTCAGCAGTAGTTGTTTTACCACACCATTTTGGTCCTTCAATTAAAACTGCACCTTTACCTTCTAATTTTCTTATTAAAATTTCATCAGCAATTCTTTTTCTATATTTTTTCATCTAAATCAACTCTTTTTCTTGTTAAACGTTCTTATATTAATTATATACTTATTTAGTGATAATTTTCAAGTATAATCCGGCAGTTGGCGAGTTTTCATTCCGGCAGTTGGCGAGTTTTCATTCCGGCAGTTGGCGAGTTTTTATTTGACAATTTATTATTTATTATAATTTCATAGAGAATTAAAAACTAAATATTTAATTAGAAGCTAATAATATAGATTCATATTAAAAATATGTTAACTATGTTATGTTGGTCTTTAGATACTGTAACTTTAATAATTCTATTTAGACTATTTTCGAGTTTTATAAAAGTTCATAAACAAGCTTTAAGGATTTCATTGGGTTGGAATTTAGTTTATATGGGTATATCAACGATGTTTTAAATATTGAAAAGTATTTAAATATAAAAATTATAAAAATGTTGATAGCAAACCTAACACTATCAATATTTTATTATTAATTATTAATTCGTAAATTTCCAATATCCAGCTTTATTACTACCAACACGTTCTATTTTATTTTCCTCTTTTAAAATACGAATATATTTTTGAATAGAGGTCTTATTTATTCCAATTAAACTTATCAATTGATTTGTTGTAATATTTGGATTATCTCTCATTTCCATTAAAATGCGATTCATATTTTCACGCGGTTTAGAACTTTTAATAGTTGCATAATCAATATCAGATGTTATCTTTTTTTCACTCTTAATTCTATTATATTTAATAGTAACCTTAATGAAATTATCTTCAATCAAGAAGGCTTCTTTACCATATGCATCAATTATTTTATTAACACCTCTACCAGAACGTTCACTTATTCTAAGTTGTAAAAATATGTGAGCTAATTCTATAGATCTAGGTGTACTTTTACCTTCATAAAATCCTTCTAGTGTTTGTCCTTCTGAAAGTGATCCATATGATAAAATATCTATTCTATCAGTAAAAACTGATATCATTGGTGCATTTAAATCTAACCAGTCATTATGAATGAACGCATTTAAAACAGCTTCTCTTAAAGCTTTTGCATCAAAAAGTGCAACTTCTTTTCTTTCTACTATTCTATTTGCTTCGTCTGCTTGTAGTATATTAATAACATCTAAATATTCTAGCACCTTATCAATTGTATATAGGATACATTGATTTCCGAAGTCTTTAACTGAATATAGATTATCTGATTTTTTTGTACCATTAAAAATTGAAACACGCATAGTAATATTATTCTCATCAGCCATTAAATAAGCTAAGATATTATATTTTTTAGTATTTGGAACATAAAAATTTAATTCCTCTTTAAATGTATTTTCTTTTAATCTTAATCCCTTAGCCATATAATAAACTAATAATTTATTAAATTCTAAGTTTTGTTTAGGAGATTCTTGATTAATAATGTTGTTATTAACATTTCTTAAAGCTAACCAAAGATCTGCTTCTATATGAGGATATTTTCTTAATGTTTCTTTAGAATAACCCACTCTAATATAGCGTTCTCTTTTAAATTCAGTAGGAATAAGCTTAGATGCACGTATTGTTAAACATACTATTCTTTTAGATTCGTAATCAAAAGCTTCAAATTCATAATTGATTGAAGGTGTTAGATGTCTAGAAATATAATGTATTAAAGATTCACCATTTTCTTCTTTATCATAATCAAAAACAGTTCCTATAATTTCATCTGTTTTATCTTCTATTCCCCAAAACATTTATGCAAAAGGAACCTTCTTTAGGGCTGCAACATTAGCTAAAGCAGAAATATATTCTCCAATATCATCTCTCTTATTCCAATTTGTTTTAAATTCTAGCCATTCTTTCTCATATTTATATGAAATCAATTCTTTAAAATATTCAATATCCATAATAAATCACCTTCTATTAACTAGATTATTTCAAAAAGTGAGCAATAACTTTATAATATTAATTAGAAAAGGGGCCGTGAAATAACTCGGTTTTAAAAAAATTGAGTTTCACAGCCCCTGTTTTAATTAAATGTTTGATTCTAGTTTATTTAATATTTCAATTAATGTTTTGTTTATGGTATCTAAATTGGCTATTAAATGACCTTTTAAATAAGCAATTATTGTATCAACACAAGCACTTACAAAAAAATAGATTTGTACACTTTTTTTCTCTGAATCCTTTGAAGTATTAAACAAAATAGAAGTAGTATTTACTTTTTTACTAAATATATAAATTAATTTGTTTTTAAATAACACAATGTCGGTTGCGTTAATAACTTTTTTGTAATGACTTTCTTTTTCTTTTATAAAATCAATAATTGAAGTGATGTAGTCAGAAAAATTTAAACGTCTATCATTCTCTATTTTTTCTAAAGTTTTATTTAGTGTATCAATTAATTCATTTTCATATTCCTCTGCAACAGAATATAGGTCATTATAGTGATAGTAAAATGTAGTTTTTGTTATATCTGCTTTAGAACATAATTCGGTTACAGATATTTTTTCTATTGAACCTTTTTCAAATAATAAATCAGAAAAAGCTTCCCTAATCCATTTTTTAGTTCTTTCAGCGTTACGATATGGTTTCATATAAACTCCTTTCAAAATTAAACTAATAGTAAGAAATCTTACTAATAATAAGTAATTGAACTAAAGTAAATAATTCATATATATTATAATCTTTTTTGCTAAATAATAAAAGGAAGGAATTATATAAATATGAAAAGCAAAAAAATTAAAAACTATTTTGTTATAATCTTATTTTTGATATGTGGAGTTTTATCTGTAATTTTCGCTAATAAGGTTAAAATAAATTATAATTTGGCAAACTATCTTGCGGATGATACAGAAACAAAGATAGCACTTGAAATAATAGATGATGAATTCGGTATGACCGGTAACATTCAAGTGATGGTTAGTAATGTATCAGTAGATATCGCTGAAGAAATTTGCGAAAAGATTGAAAATGTAAATAATGTAATTAATGTAAATTTTGATAAATATGATGAAAATTATTTTAAAGATAATAATGCACTATATATTGTCGTTGTCGATGGCGATGATTATTCAAGTGAAGCAAATCAAGTGTCCGCTGATATTAAGGAAATAGCAGAAAATTATGAAAATGTTAATTTTGGTGGAACAATTATCGAAAAAGAAAACTTAAGAAAAGCCATTACAAGTGAGATGGTATATATTGTATGTATTGCGGTATGTTTAGTAGCGATAATATTATTAATCACATCCGTATCTTGGATAGAACCTATAATCTTGCTTGTGTCTTCAGGAATTGCGATATTAATCAATAAAGGAACTAATATTATTTTTGGAGATATTTCATACATAACAAACTCTATTTCAGCAGTACTACAACTAGCACTCTCTATTGATTATTCTATTGTACTTTTAAGTGCATATAGAAGAATTAAACAAGAAGAGCCTGATTCCAATGTTGCGATGAAAAAAGCATTGAAATCTGTATTTAGTCCAATCTCAGCTAGCTCACTTACTACTATAGCAGGACTTCTAGCATTACTTTTTATGTCATTTAAAATAGGATTTGATATTGGAATAGTGTTAATGAAGGGTATTGTTATAAGTGTTTTAACATCACTTACATTATTACCAACACTTGTTGTGGTTTTTGATAAATTAATTAATAAAACGCATAAAAAAGCATTTAATCCAAAAGGTAAAGTCTTTGCGAAGCTTAGCTTAAGATATGCAAAACTTGTATTAGCAGTATCATTAGGAATTATAATTATAGGCGTTATAGGGCAAACAAAGGTTAATTATTCATTTTCTGATTCCAAAGCTGCAAATACAAACATAACAAATGTTTTTGGAAATAATAATTCCGTTGTTGTAGTTTATAAAAATAGTGATAATAATTATTATAATGAAGAGAAGTTAATTTCTGAATTAAATAAATATAAAAAAGCGGATGGTGAGGATGTATTAAAATCATATACTGCCTATACTAACACTGTACGTGAGATGTATGATACAAATACTATAGAGAAGAAATTAGAAATTTCGAAGTCAGAAGCTTTAATGTTATCTACAATGTATAACTTGTATAAGAATCCACTTTTAGAAAAATTAACATTCAATGAATTTGTAGATTATGCGTATTTTTTAATACAAAATGATGCAGATTGTAAGGATGTAGTAGATCAAGAGACATTTAATCTAATTAGTATGTTAGAAATGGTATCGACAATAAATAATGAAAGTTTTACATCAAGTGAATTTGTAGATGCTATAAATAAATTAAATAATGGAAATGAAATATCTTCGTTTTCAGTAAAACAACTATATGGACTTTATCAATATGATTCTATTCAAGATGATAAAGTGAATTATAAAACTATGTTAAATTTTATAGTTTTGGCATCACAAAATGAGAATTTAAAATCAATGTTTACTATAG
>CAVEPF010000129.1:0-16364 GCA_963617645.1 Anaerotignum sp.
TCATAATATTACCTGGTTATTATAGATTATTAAAATGTTTTTTATTTCTGTAAAGGAATTGTTATTCTACTTTTAAAAGAATATATCTGCTAATTAAAATTTCAAATTACAAGTAATAATAAATATAAGTAATACTAAATATAAAAACTAGATAGATGCTGAAAATTATTACTATATATTGACCATATAAATTAACATAGAAATTAAACTATAAATCTTAATTTTCATTTATAATGTATTTTTCAAAATAAAAAGATAAATTTTTAAAATAATATTAACTAGTTTTTAATACTAGCATAGAATTGAAAAATAAAAGACCCGTATTACTACGAGTCAATTATTTATATTATTCAATATCGCTTAAGAATGAATGGCCCCATTCACTTTCTTCTACGTTAAAGTTTTCAGCAATTGTATTACCAAAATCAGCAAAAGATTGACGTATACCAAGATCACAAGTACCAATATTTTTATGCCATACAATTAAAGGTACATATTCTCTTGTATGATCTGTTCCATACCAAGTAGGGTCATTTCCATGATCTGCTGTGATCATAACTAAATCATCATCATTTAATTCGTTAACTAATTCACCAAGCTTTGAATCGAATTCTTCCATAGCTTTTCCGTATCCTTCAGGATTTCTTCTGTGACCATATAAGGCATCAAAATCAACTAAATTTAAATAACATAAACCATTAAATTTTCTATCTTTAGCAATTGAAATCATATGATTCATACCATCTTCATTTGATACTTGTCTGATTGATTCAGTAATACCACAACCATTATAAATATCTGAAATCTTACCTAAACCAATTACACTATAATTAGCTTCTTTAAGCTTATCTAAGATTGTGGGTGCAAAAGGTGATACTGCATAATCATGTCTATTTGGAGTTCTTACAAAGTTAGTTTTATCTGTTCCTACGAAAGGACGCGCAATAATTCTTCCAACTTTCCATTCTGGCTTCATACATAGTTCACGCGCAATATGACAACATCTATAAAGTTCTTCTAAACCAAATGTTTCTTCATGAGCAGCTATTTGAAGTACAGAATCACTTGATGTATAAACAATCATAGAATTATCTCTCATTTGTTCTTCGCCTAAATCAACAAGAATTTGTGTACCGCTAGCTGCACAGTTACCAATAACTTTATGACCAGTTTGTTTTTCAAGTTCATCAATTAATTCTTTAGGAAAACCTGTATCAGTAAATGTTTTAAATGGTTCTTTAACATTTAAGCCCATAATTTCAAGATGTCCTGTAAGTGTATCTTTACCACGAGAAATTTCTTGCATCTTACCATGAGCACCTTGTTTACAAGTACTTGTTAAACCTTCGATATTAGTAATCATACCATATCCCATTGATTCAAGTACTGGTAATTTTAAACCCTTACAAGCAGAAGCTATATGTGAAATTGTATTAGCTCCTTCATCTGTGTGTCCTGCGTTAAAGAATTCATTAGAATCTTTGCATGTACCACAACCAACGCTATCAATTACGATAGCAAATATTCTTTTAAATTTTTTCATCTATTTTCCTCCTTATTAGCAAGTGGATGAACACTTTCTACTAAATCTTTTAATTTTGCACGATTTGTATGCGTATAAATTTGAGTCGTTGAAATATCTTCGTGTCCTAGCATTTCTTGAACATAACGTAAATCTACACCATTATCAAGTAAGTGCGTAGCAAACGAATGTCTTAATGTATGGGGTGATATTTCTTTTAAAATATCATTATCACTAGCAAGTTTTTTAACATATTTAAATATGCTTTGTCTTGATAAAGGTTTTCCTAAATATGATAGAAATACATAATCACTAAAACCTGATTTCATAAAAGAATTTCTAGCATTTGATATATAATTTCTTAAAGCATTAATACCTGACTCACCAAGTGGTACAACACGCTCTTTATTACCTTTTCCAATAATTGATAGATATTTATTATTTAAATGTAAGTCACCAACTTTGAGATTTGCAGCTTCACTAACTCTAAGTCCTGAACCATATAAAACTTCAATTAAAGCTTTATTTCTAATTCCTGTTGGGTTTGTAGTATCTATTGAATCAATCATTTTATTAACTTCATCAACTGATAATACCGTAGGTAATTTCTTATCTTTTTTAATACTATCTACCATTTTAGAAACATCTTCGTCAGCTAAGTCATCTTTTTTTAAGTACTTATGAAATTCTTTAATAGCTATTAATTTTCTAGCTTGACTAGTTTTACTAATTTTGTTTTTCTTTAGAGTTTGTAAATATTTAATAATATGAATTTCTTCTATTTCATTTACAGATTCAATATGAGCATATTTTGATAAATAAGACGCATATTGTTCTAAATCCGAAATATAAGCTTTGATTGTATTATCACTTAAATTTTTTTCATTTTCTAAAAAAAATTTAAAGTCTTGAATTTCGTAAAATACAACTTCTTTTTCTTCTTTTTTCTTCATACAAACTCCATAAATACTAAGTCACCTAACATTATGCCTTTATGTGTTAATCGAATATTGTCCCCAAACGCTTCTAAAAGGCCGTCTTCGAAGAGTTTTGACAAATCATAGATATCTGTCAATTCTTTTTTAAAACGCTCTCTAAACGTTTGTTTTGAGACACCTTCAATCATTCTAAGACCTAACATCATAAACTCATTCATATGCGTTAAATCATCTATTGTTTCTTCTTCTTTTTTCCTAATATAATAATCATTAAAATTCGGACTATTTGTATACCTTATATTGTCTAAATACCCACTTGCATTTAGACCACATCCGATATATTCTAAGTCACGCCAATATATCATATTATGAATAGATTCAAAGCCTTTTCTTGAGTAATTAGAAATCTCATATTGTTTATAACCATGTTTCTCTAAATCAGAAATTATGTATTCATACATATCAGCAGCTAAATCTTCATCAATTAATTCTATCTTATTTTGATTATATAAATATGATAAGATGGTTTTATCTTCTAATATTAAAGAATAATAAGAAATATGAGGAATATCTAATTTATAAAAATTATCTAGATTTTCTCTTACAAGATTTAAAGAATCGTAAGGATGAGCAAATATTAAATCTACATTAATATTATTTATTCCTACGTTTTTTAAAATCTTCACAGCATTAAATATAGTTTCTTTTTTATGAGTTCTGCCTAATTTTAACAAAACGTCATCGTTAAAAGACTCAGCACCTATACTAACGCGATTTATGTTATGTTTCTTAAAAAGCTTTGCTTGATCTATTGTAAGTAAGTCAGGATTAATTTCTATACTATATTCTTTTATATTTAAATTTTGACTAAATTCATCAATTGTATCTAATAACATAGATAATAAATCATAAGGTAAATAATTAGGAGTTCCTCCTCCGATATAAATAGTTTCTATATCATTATATTTATCTTTATAACTTAAAATTTCACTATTTAATGAATCAATATATTTTTTAATAAGCGCTTGATTATGACTTACAGTTTTTCTAAAGTCACAATATGTGCATATTTTTTTACAAAATGGAATATGTATATAGAGTCCTCTCACATAGATCACCGCTATTATTATACCATAATTTTTAATAAATAAAAAAAGGTAGTAAAACTACCCTTCAATAATGTTTGATAAATCTACTTTATCATAATTTATAAATAATTTATCGATATCAATTCTTGATCTTTCAGAATCAGTCATAACATGAACTAAGAAATCATAGCCATCAATTAATACCCAACCTGAATTCTCGCCTTCACTAGCCTTAACACCAAATCCTGCTTTTATAAGTTCTTCTTTAATATATTCAACACTTACATTAGCTTGACGTTCAGAATCAACGCTTGCGATTAATACAAATTTAAAAAATGGTGAACTTAAATTTGTATCGTAACAAACTATATCATGAGGATTTACTTTTTTTAATCCTTCGTAAATTGCATTTAATTTTTCCATATTTATTTTCCTTTCATATTCGTAAAGTACTTCATATTGCATAGGATGTACTTCTAAATTTTGTTTTTTTAAAAAATTGATTGTATATAAAGTAGATAAATATATTGCATTATCTAAATATCCATTTAGTAGAATGTTTCTACAAGTAATACAATCTTTATACGTTCTATTTTCTTCTGTATAATCACTAATTAATAATATCTCTTCTAATTTAGTTATATTAGTATGACCAAAAACGTGATTTCTTATAGCACTTTTCATCTCTAAATCATCAATATTAAATACTTTTGCTAAAGCTTCACTAGATGAATAAGAATGATATAAAACGGGATATTTCTCGCATTCTAAAAGATCCTTGGGATCAATTAATGTTTTCATTTCATCAATCGATTCATATTTATAATAATCGTGTACTAAACCACATATGATAGCTCTACTTTTATCTACGTTATAAATACCTGCTAAATACTCACACATTTTAGCGACGCCTAAAATATGTTTGTATCTAGACATTTTATCAGGATACTTTTGTTTATATTTTTGTAGAACAATTTCTCTAACTTCATTAATTTTTTGATCCGAAAATTGCATTTCTTAAGAACACATCCAATCCACGTAAGTATGTAATTTCAATTGTACATGGTTTATTAATTGTAATAAAACCTAAACCTGAAATTACTAGATCTTGTTTTTTTGTTCCAATATTTAAAACTTTTGTATCAAAAACTAACTCAGTATTATCATTTTGTGCTGGTGGAACTAATATTTCACCTTTATGCTTATTAATAAAATCTAGGGTATCCTTATCTTTTCTTCTATGTACACTTACATTTTCAGATACATAAGAAGTTAGAGTAACAAATCCTTCAGCCTCTTTTAATGAGCATACAAAAATAGCTCCTAGCATAACACAATTACCTTTTTCTATTTGATAACTAATAGGTTTGATTTCCTTTTTAGGCATTAATAAGTCATAGCTTTTTTCACTTAAATTTGAGAATGCATTATTTAAATTTATTAATCCTGGAGTATCAATAAATGATTTGTTATCAATAAAGAAAGGAATATTTATTTCTTTTAAAGTTGTACCTGGAATAGGGCTTGTAGCTATTAAATCTTTTTTTCTACTAGAGAAACGTTTAATTAACATATTTATTAAACTTGATTTGCCTACATTTGCACAACCCATAAAATATACATCTTTGCCATTTCTAGCTAAATCTATTGTATTCATTAACTCATCAATATAATATCCTGTTTTACTTGATACAACATGAATTGCAAGAGCTTTAAAGAAATATCTATCAACCATTTGACTTAACCATGTAACTATATTAGAAATATTTACACTTCTTGGTAATAAATCAAGTTTATTTGCGACTAAAATAACTTCTTTATTTCTAAGTTTATTTAAAATTTGCGGAATAAAAGTTCCTGTAAAATCAAACAAATCTACAACTAAAACAATTAAACCATCTTTTTTTAACAAATTATCAATAACATAAACATAATCTTCATTAGTAGCAGTAATCTTAGGGAATTCATTATAATTCATTAGTCTAAAACAACGTTTACAATATAAGGAGTGTTTTGTAGTATCTATTTCTTTAATAAAGCCCTCTTTATTTGGATCTTCTGTTTGTAAAACAGCTCCACAACCATTACATATTATTTTGTTCATTTTTATCCCTTTCATAAAGTAAAATTATATTATTATATGAATCTATATCTTTTTTCTTTATTTTGTTAATAATTTTACTTTCTCTTTTTCGATTAAATCTTGTTGTCCAAACTTCTGTTTTATTATCAATAGGTTTTACTAATATTGTATAAATATTAAGACCTCTAGAACCATATACATCAGTTAATAATTGATCTCCAATTTCAATTATTTCACTCCACTTATATTTTTTACTAAGTTTTCTTCTAGCTCTAAAAAAAGCTAATTTAAGAGGCTTTAAAGAGTATGCAGTATATTTTAGATTTGTTTCTTGTGCAATAACTTTAACTCTTTTAGGTTTATTATTAGATACAAGCATAACCTCAAATCCCATATTTTGAAGTTTATTAATTAGATTTAGAGCAGTCTCTGTGATATGTTTATCCTTATAAGAAATAAGCGTATTATCAACGTCAAAGAAAACAACACGTTTTCCTAAATTATAAAGACTCTCAAAATCTATATCATATACCGTTTTTTTGTATTCATTTGGAATACATTTTTTATAATTTAAAATATTTTCAATCATAATCTTCTTTTTTTAAAAAAATAAGAGTAGAAATACTACTCTTATTTATTTTCAACTGTTACATCAACAATTGTTACAGCAAGCATACCAACAGGTGTTTGTACATGAACAGTATCGCCTTTTTTATGACCAACAAGAGCTTTTCCAATTGGAGAATCTGTAGATAATTTATTAATTAAAATGTCTGATGCAATACTTGCAGAAATTAAGAATTTTTCTTCAACAACACCATTAGGTCCCTTGTATGAAATAGTAACGTATTTACCAATACCTACTGCATCACTAGTATCAACGTCAACGATTTCACTATTCTTAATGATTTCTTCTACTCTGCTCTTTTCAGCAGCTAAGTTTCCTTGTTTTTCTTTTGCAGAACTATAATCAGCATTTTCTGATAAGTCGCCTTGTTCACGTGCTTCTTTTAAAGCTTTAGTATTTTCATCAATCTCGTGATTAATACGAGCTAATTGTTCTTGATAATTTTCATATTCTTTTCTAGTAATTTGATATTTATTTGCCATAATAGAAATTCCTCCTATACATAATACTTTATAATTATACAACAACTTTTTAAATATTTAAAGACTTAATATTTGTCTTCATAGCGAATTTTTTTCATTTCTTTTTGAACATTTTTAGCATTAGGGAATTTTGCCTCAAATAGATCATAAAAATTATTACTGTGACTATTTATACTAAAATGGGTAAATTCATGATATAAAACGTTTTTTATGTAATATTTATCATATTTAGCCATAATTAAATTGATAGCAATAACATTATCTTTTATATAGCATTTACCATAATAAGTTTTCACAAACGTATAAATAATTTTAGGTGGGCATTTATGTTTATAAAGAAAATAATAATCTTTAAACACTAAATATGCACTAGGTACTAGTTCATTAATATATTTAACTAATTCTTTATGATAAAAATTATAGATGATATTAAATATATAATTATTATCTAAAATAGTTGTATGAACAATGAATTTGTCACAATTTATTTCTACGAAATTTTTTTCATCTATTATCTCTTCATATTTATATTCAACACCAAATAAGTGCATAGTATTTTTTTCATTGTTTTGAATACGTTTTTCTTTTTCCTGACATCCTTTTATAAATTTATACAATTCATCTTTATTTTTTAATACAGCATTTTCAGGGTTATTTACATAACTTTTATAAGGTGTTGTAATAACTAATTCATTATTAATATATCTAAAATATGATTTTTTGTTTTTAGGTTTATAAATTACCTTGATATCAAAATCTATATCATAAAGTTTCATCGTAGATCCTTAGCATATCATATTTTTCACAAGGTTCGTCAATTTTAATATAAACGATATCACGAGGATGATTTGCTACATCAATTTCTTCTTGTTTGTCGTTTAATAAAACATCAATTTTAAACAAGTAATCATCTTTTTTCGGTCTAAACAACTCTAAAGTCATAGACTTATTAAAATAGTTTCTTACATCGACTTTTGCTAAATGAGTAAGAGCATCATAATCTAAAACAATACCACAAAATCTTTGATCAGCTCTATCAGAAAATAAATCATATAATTGTTCTTTAACTGTAGTATTACCTTTTAAAAAGCCTATAGATGTTTCTCTATTTTCAGCTTTTTCTATTTGATATAAATATTTATCTATATTTTTTATATCATTAGTTTCGTAATATTCATCAATGGCTTGTCTATAACTTTTTACAATTGTAGCTATATAGTGTAATGACTTCATTCTTCCTTCAATTTTGAAAGAGTCAATACCTGTTTCTAAATATTCTTTTAGTAAAGGTAGAGCACATAAATCTTTACTAGACATCGCAAAATAGTCATCGTTATTTATTTTTTCTTCATTTATAAATAAATCATAATTCCATCTACAAGAATGAGCACAACCACCTCTGTTAGCATCTCTGTTTGTCATATTGTTAGATAACATACATCTACCACTATATGATACACACATACCACCATGGATGAATGCCTCTATATCAACATTAGTCTCTTCTTTAATGTGTTTAATACTTTTTAAATCTAATTCTCTACCTAAAACAACTCTATTAACACCCATACGTGTCCAAAAATTAACCATATTTGTATTTAATGTGGTTTCTTGTGTGCTTACATGACACTCCATATTAGTCTTAAGAACTTCAGATATAATTAATGGGGATGCACAAATTATAGCATCAACTCCTGCATCCTCTAATTCTTTTAGATATTCTCTAAGACCTTCTGTATCAATAACATGAGGTAAAATGTTACATGTCACATGGACACTAGCATTATGTTCATGAGCAAATTTAGTAGCTTCTTTTATATCCTCGATAGTAAAATTTGAAGCACGAGAACGTAGTGAAAATTTTTGTCCACCTATAAATACAGCATTAGCACCGTAAAGAATGGCTATTTTTAATTTTTCTAAATCTCCAGCAGGAGCTAATAATTCAACTTTATTCATTAAAACTCCTCCTTTTGATAAACACTATCTTTAAATTTAAATCCATCTTTTATATATAAATTTAATTTATTTATGTTGTTAATTGCAGATTCTTTTGAAATTTTGTTATTTAAGTAAGAAGAATAAATATTAACCACTTCTTTAAATATATCATCAGCTATAAAAATATTATCTAAATAAATAAAATTCGGTTTAATTAAATCTAATTCATTTAAATAAGATAAGATATAATCTCTAAATATGATTGTACCTTTTTCAAATTCATAAATATGGAAAAAGTCATTTTCTCTTTTAATTTCTCTTAAGTAAGAATTATATTTATCAATCTTAAAATCTAAATTTTTATATTCCTTATATAAAGAAATTAAATTTCTTTTAGAATAAAACATTTGATGATATCCAAATGCTTTTAAAAATACATTATGATTATTATACTCAGATATTTTTATTTGGTCACTAACAGGTATTTCAAGAGAGATAGCACTAGATAACATATTTTGTTTTAAATAGAACTCTTGATCATATTGATTAGTACATAAAGTTTGAGAGTTATAAATACCTTTATTTTCAAGGCCTCTTTCTCTTAAAGCCTCATAAACACCTAGATCAGAATATATAAAGTAAAAATCTTTATTAGCTAGTTTATCTAATAATAAATTAAGTCTTTCGATGTCTTTGTTTTCCATCATGATAGTTAAATCTAAAAATATTTTTAAATTGTCTCTAATTTCATAAATTTCTAAAATTTCATCTACAGTAAAAGACTTATTATACAACGAAGAAAAGTCGTTTAAATAAACGACTACTCCATCTACTAGATTTTTTAGACTATTAAGATTGTTTTTATCAGATAATGAAACAATAAGCATAAAATCACCTAGAATCTAAAATTACCTTTTCCTTTTCCTTTACCCTTTTTGTATGTTTGATTTGACATTCCTGGCATATTACCATTTTTTACATTAATAGCCATTTTTTGCATATCTTCTTCAGACATACCTTGCATCTTCTTCATAGTTTTTACTTGTTGATCTAGCGCTTCACGAAGCTTATTTACTTCCATAACTGTATGACCAGATCCTCGAGCAACACGTTCTCTACGAGATGCACTTGTATTAATTAATTGTGGATTTTTTCTTTCTTCTTCTGTCATAGAACCAATAATTTCTTCCATAACTGCAAAAGCTTTATCACTATCGATTTGGCTAGCAGCTTGTTTAACTTGTTTCATACCAGGTAAGAAGCCTAGAATTTTTGAAATAGAACCCATACGTTTAATCATCTTAAATTGTTTTAATAAATCATTATAATTAAACTTACCACTCATTAATTTTTCAGTCATGTTCATCATTTCATCTTCGTCAACATTTTCTGTTACAGTATCGATTAATGATAAAACATCACCCATACCAAGGATTCTATCAGCTAATCTATCAGGATGGAAAACTTCTAATTGATCTAATTTTTCACCTGTAGACATTAATTTAATAGGGATACCAGTTATATGTTTAATAGATAATGCGGCACCACCTCTAGTGTCTCCGTCCATCTTAGTTAAAATACAACCTGTTAATTTTAATTGATCGTTAAAAGATTTAGCGATATTTACAGCATCTTGACCAGTCATTGCGTCTACTGTTAAAAGTGTTTCATCAGGGCGCGCAATATCTTGAACATTTTGAAGTTCTTTCATTAATGCTTCATCAATGTGCAAACGACCGGCAGTATCGATGATTACTAAATCATAACCACCTTTTTGTGCCTCTTTTAAACCATTTTTAACAATTGTTTCAGCTTTTTCTTTAGCACCCATTTCAAATACAGGTACATTAATTGATTTACCAAGAGTAACTAATTGATCAATAGCTGCTGGTCTATAAATATCGGCCGCAATCAAGAATGGTTTCTTATTAGCTTTTTTTCTATAATATAAAGCCATTTTTGCTACTGCAGTTGTTTTACCTGCACCTTGAAGACCTACAGTCATAATAACTGTCATTTTATTCTCTTTAAAAGTTATCTCGCTTGTCTCTTCGCCTAAAGTTTTTCTAAGTTCTTCACGTACAATTTTAACTACTTGTTGTCCTGGATTTAATCCTTTTAAAATCTTCTCGCCATATGCTTGTTCTTTTACACGAGCTAAAAATTCTTTTACAACTTTAAAGTTAACATCAGCTTCAAGAAGAGAAATACGAACTTCTTTTAACATTTCGTCAATATCTTTTTCATCAAGCTTTGAACGTCCGGTAACTTTTCTTAGCGCCATTTGCAATCTATTTGATAAATTATCAAATGCCATAATTTACACCTCAATTATATTTTTAATTTTATTTTTTATTTCATCAATATTATCACTACTATAAACTTCTTCAAGTGTTGTGTAAATAGAATCTAAATGTAGTTTATCTTCATAATCATTTAATAAATTTTCACATTTTTTGATAGCATCAAAACATGCATTTCTACTTACATTATGATTTTGTGCTATTTCAGATAAAGAATAATCATAAAGATAGTATTCTTCAAAATAATCACGTTGTTTAGTAGTTAATAAATTTTTATATACATTATATAAACGAATAAGTCGTTCTCTTAAATTAATTTCCATTGTCAAAGAAATCCGCAAATAATCCGTATAGATATTGTTCAATATCAAATACTTCAAGATCATCAAGCTTTTCGCCTAAACCGATAAATTTAATAGGAATTCCCATTTTATCTCTAATAGCTAAAACAATACCACCTTTTGCAGTACCATCTAATTTTGTTAAAATAATACCACTAACTTTAGTTATTTCAGCAAAAGCTTGTGCTTGATTCATACCATTTTGTCCTGTAGTCGCATCAATAGTTAATAATGTTTCGCAAGGATTTCCTGGTGCTACTTCGTTTATAACTCTATTTACTTTTTCAAGTTCGGCCATTAGGTTAGCCTTATTTTGTAGACGTCCGGCTGTATCACATAAAACTAAATTGTAGCCTTCATTTTGTGCTTTTTTAATAGCCTCATACATAACGCTTGAAGGATCACTTCCGGCATTTTTAGCAACAATATCAACACCAACTCTTCTTGACCATTCACTAAGTTGTTCGATTGCGCCGGCTCTAAAAGTATCTCCTGCAGCTAGTAACACTTTATAACCCTTATCTTTATACATTTTTGCAATTTTAGCAATTGAAGTGGTTTTACCTACACCATTTACTCCTACAAATAGTACAACATTTAATTTATCTAAACTAACATTTAAATTAGCATTAACAACTTCACCTTTAAGATAGATATCAAACATTTTATCCATAATGATACTACTTAATTCTTTAGGATCAGTTATATTTTTCTTATCACATTCTTCTCTTAATTCTTCAATAAAATTAACTACAGTTTCAACGCCAATATCAGCTTGAATAAATATTTCTTCAAGGCTGTCAAAAAGGTCATCATCAATTTTATCTTTTCCATTTAAAACTTCCTTAAGAGTTCCAAGTGCTCCTTCACGAGTCTTGAATAGACCTAATTTATATTTTTCAGATTTACTCTTTTCTTTTCTTTTAAATATAGAAAAAAATCCCATAAATTACCTCACAATATTCATTTAATTTTATCATATAATAAAAAGACTTGCAATTTTTAATTAATTTATTAACTGTATTTCTTTTAATAATTATAAAAAAAACGCCTCAAGGGCGTTATTATAATATTGAAGATATAAGTAAAGTAAACAAAGGAAGGGTAATAATAGATAAAATTGTTGTTACAACCACTGTTGTACTAGCTAAATCTTCGTTATAGTTAAATTTAATAGCAAATACACTAGTTATAGCAGCACAAGGACATGATGCTAGTATAAATACTATTTTTAATACATCTTTATCTACTCCTGCAAAGCTTAATAAATATAAAATTGGTAGTGTAATTAAAGGAATAATAATTAAACGAAGGATTGTAGTAAACAATAAATATTTATTCTTAAGGACACCAAATACATTACTAGATGCAATAATCATACCTGTTATAATCATTGAAATAGGTGTATTCATAGAACCTATTGTACTTAATGGGGTTTTAATAACTTCAGGAATTGGAATTTGGAAGAAGAAAATTAATAATCCAATGATAAGTGAATAAATAACAGGAGTCTTTAAAATACTCTTTAAAGCAAGTTTTACATTAAAGCTTCTACTTACTACCATGTATCCGATAGTCCATAATAATATGTTAAATACAGATACGAAACATGATGCATAAATTAATCCAGTCGATCCAAACATTGCACTAATTAGTGGGAAACCCATATATGCAGCATTTGAAAACATCATTCCAAATTGTAGGATTGGTTTATCGTCTATTTTCCAAATGATAGTTACTAAAAATACAACAATAATTGCAATTAATAGAGCTATAAATGATATCAAAAATGCCCATAACATATTAGTTAATATTGTACTATCATATGTTGTAATATAAGAATTTACAATCATGAAAGGTACAACTAAGTAAACTAATAAGTTTGAAAAACTTTTTTTTGCGCTAATGTCAATTAATTTAAGCTTTACCATCATAAACCCTAACATGATCATTATAAACATTGTTAATACTTGAGTAAACGAAATACGTGCTAATTCCATTAAAAATTATAACCTTCTAAAGATTTCTTTAAATGTAATTCCATAAGTTCTGAAGCTTTTTCCAAATTGTTATCTAGCAAATTATCAATAATTGCTATATGTTCTTCTATTGCGCTTCTATATCTTTTCTCATTTTCTTTATTTGATAAATATCTAATACGAGCTGACTTATCCATCAATTTTGTTAATTCATTTTTCATTAAATTGTTTTCTAATTGACTAATTAGAAATAAATGAAAAGCTTTATCGATATCATTGTTTTCTTCATCAGTACAAGGAGCTTCTAATTCTAAATTTGAATTTAATAGCAAGCAATTAAAATATTCTTTCCATTTATGTAGTGTATCAATATCGATATTTTTTAAGTTTTTAATATAATTAGATTCTAAAATTATTCTAAATTCATAAACTTCTCTTACATCATTAATACTAATATTAGAAATTAATGTACCCTTTCTAGGAATAATCGTAAGATATCCTTCTTCACAAAGTTTTAAAACAGCTTCTCTAATAGGAGTTTTAGAACATTTTAAATTTTCCATAATTTTTGAATCATCAAAAATAGATCCAGGTTTTAAATTTCCTGTTATTATTTCTTGTTTAATATAATTATATGGTGTCATAAATGCCTCATATTCTTGTGATATATCACAAATATATTACAAGAAATTAGGATATTTGTAAATAGTAAAATAAAAACCCTAAGATAAATTTAATATCTTAAGGTTTATAAGTTATAAAAAGGATTTAACCATATTAATTATGTCTTCACCAAATTTTTCAATCTTGCGCTCCTCATCATAGATAAAAATCTTCTTATCTTTTAATTCTTCTAAAGATTGTGGCATTAAACTAGTAATGTTATCAATTTCCTTATTTGTGAAGACTTCATAAGCTTTAATATGAAGTTCTTTATATTTTATCTTTCTATATTCGCTTAATTTATCATTTAAAGTTACTTCACTAGTTTTGTCACAATTAGCTGAACAATACATTGTGCCATCTTCTTTTTTTAGCATAATAGCACCGCATTTAGGACATAATTCTTCCGTAGGCAAGTCTGAATATGCTGTTTGGCATTTTGGATAATTTGAACAAGCATAGAATACATGCCCTTTATTTCTACCTCTTTGAGCAGTACGCTCTACAAGATGTCCTGTTTTGCAAACCGGACAAATTACAAATGTATCCTTAGGTTCTTCTTTATTTAAATCGGGTTTTATATATTTACATGTTGGATAGTTTGAACAAGCAATGAATTCTTTTTTATATCTACTAACACGAACACATAACGGAGAACCACATTCAGGACATAACTCATCTAATAATTTAGGTCCGATTTTTTCCATTTTCTCACGTGCATTTTGATATAAAGGATTAAAATCATTATAAAAACTATTTAATTCATTTAATTCTGATTCGTTACCTTTAGCAATTTCATCAAGTTTAGTTTCCATATTAGCAGTATATTTTACATTAATTACTTCACTAAAATAGTCATTTAACACTTTACTTGTTAATATTCCTTGTTCACTGGGAACTAAAGATCTACCTTCTACACTAACATATTCTCTATCTTTTAAAGTAGTAATAGTTTGTGCATATGTTGAAGGTCTTCCGATACCTAAATCTTCCATATCTTTAATTAATGTAGCTTCAGTATATCTAGCTTTAGGTTTTGTAAATAATTCGTTTATTGAAACATTAACTTCTTTAATAACATCACCTATATTAAAGTTTTTTTCCTCTTTTTGTTCTTGTTTATTTAAAAATAAATCACAAAGTTCAAAACCTTTAAATATATTTTTTGTATAAACTAAATGCCAAATAGTATCATTGTCTTTAAGCTTATAAGTTAATCTTAAATCACGTGATGCACTCATTAGGGAAGTGATTGAACGTGAATAAATTAGTGAATATAGCTTATATTCATCACTTGTTAAGTATTTTTTTATTGAATCAGGTGTACGTCTAATATCAGTTATACGAATAGCTTCATGGGCATCTTGAGCTAATTTTTGTTCTTTAGTGTGCACAAAACCAACATATTCTTTGCCGAAGTTTTCTTCAATATAGTTTCTAGCCTCGTTAACGAATACATCTGATAAACGAGTTGAATCTGTACGCATGTAAGTAATCAAACCTGTTTGATAACTTCCTAAATTTTTACCTTCATATAATTTTTGAGCTATATTCATAGTTTTATTAGATGAAAAATTTAGTTTGTTAGAGGCATCTTGTTGAAGTGTAGAAGTTGTATATGCAGGCTTAGATCCTCTTGATATTTCTTTTTCTTCCTTATTTATAACTGTAAAATCAAAAGATAAGGAATTTAATATTTCTAAAGCTAAATTCTTATCAACGATTCTTTCATTATTTCCTTTATAAGAAATAAAATTAAATTCTAAATCATCTTTTTTAGCTTCAAATTCATAATAAGGAGTAGCTACGAAACTTTTAATTTCCTCTTCTAAATCAACAATTAATTTTAAAGCAACACTTTGAACACGACCAGCCGATTTACTTTTTACCTTAGTTTGCATTAATTTAGAAAGACGAAAACCAATGATTCTATCAATAATTCTTCTAGTTTCTTGACTACTAACTAAATTCATATCAATTTTACGTTCGTTATTAAAAGCATTTAAAACAGCATTCTTAGTAATTTCATGGAATTCAATACGACTGTAATTTTCATCACTTAAATTTAAAACTTCTTTTAAATGATAACTAATAGCCTCCCCTTCTCTATCAGGGTCGGTTGCAAGATATACTTTTTTTCCTTTACAAGCTTTCTTTAATTCGCTAACTAATTTTGATTTACCTTTAATTATTTCATATGTTGGTTTAAAATTATCCTCAAGATCTATTCCTAAACCTTCTTTACCTTTAGTAGCTAGATCACGAATATGACCGACGCTAGCAATAACTTTAAAATCATCGCCAACATAACTAGAAATAGTATGACTTTTTGATGGAGATTCAACAATAATTACACTTTCCATAAAATGACCTCAATTCTATTTAAAATAATAATC
>CAVEPF010000129.1:16374-24577 GCA_963617645.1 Anaerotignum sp.
CAAATTTTTAAGATTTTTACCCTATTTTTTAATAAATATATACTATATTTATAATTTATGTGTATTTTTAGAAAAAAACATTAAGTCTATAAATTAATACAAACCTAATGTTTTATTTTTATAAAAATTATTTTTCTTCAATAAACAAATCTAGTGTTAATTGTTTTTGAAAATACTTTGAAACAGGTGAAAAAGTCTTTCTATGAATTGGACAAGGACCATATTTTTCTAAAGCTTCCATATGGGCTTTCGTACAATATCCTTTATGTTTTTTAAATCCGTAATTAGGATATTTATGATCCATTTTTTCCATATAATGATCTCTTGTAACTTTTGCAAGAATACTAGCTGCCGCAATCGAAGCGCTAAGTGCATCCCCATGTATTATTGAAGTATGTTCAAGTTCTAATTCATTTAATGGCATTGCATCAATTAAAGCATGTTCTGCTTTAACTTTTAATCCATTAATAGCTTCAATCATACCTTGTTTTGTAGCTTCATAAATGTTAATTTGATCTATTATTTCTTCATCTTTAAAAACAATATTATAACAAACAGCTTTTTCAACAATTATTTTATATAATTCTTCACGTTTTTTTTCACTTAATTGCTTACTATCATTTAATCCTTTAATATGAAGACCTGATGGTAAAATACAAGCACAAACGACAACAGGTCCGGCAAGGGGACCACGTCCAGCTTCATCAACACCACATATATTCTTATAACCTAAATCATAGAGACGTTCTTCATATTCATACAAGTTTTCACATTTCACACTTTTCAAAAGTCATCATTCCTATCTTTGTACTTCTTATATCATTTAATACATAAGTTACAGTTCTTTCAAAATCAATTTTTGCACCCTTTTGAATAAAACCACGTTTCTTTGCAATATCTTCCATCATTTGATAACCATCTTCATAAATATCTAAATCAGTTAATGAATAACGGTTAATAAGTAATGATTTGTAGTTATTTTTCATATACATTAAAGCCCAATCACAAACTTTATATGTATCAATTATTTCATCTTTAATACCTTGACAAAGGGATAATTTAATACCTACTTCTTCACTTTCAAACTTAGGCCACAATATACCTGGAGTATCTAAAATTTGGAAATTATTATTTACATTAAACCAATTTAAATGTTTTGTTACACCTGGTTTATCACCTGTAATGGTAACTTTCTTTCCAGTTAATTTATTAATAAATGTTGATTTTCCTACGTTAGGAATACCTACTACAGCAGCTCTAATTGTTTTATTGGTTAAACCTTTAGCAGCTAATTTTTCTAATTTTTCAGCTAATATTTTTTGTACGTATGAATAAATTTTATCCATATTGTATCCATTTATTGAATCAATATCTAAAGCATATGTATTCTCTTTTTCTAGAGATTTAATCCATAATTTTGTTTCACTTTTATCAGCTAATGAAGCTTTATTTAATAATATCAAACGATATTTATTACCAATAATTTCATCAATTTGAGGATTTTTACTACTTAAAGGGATTCTAGCGTCTCTAAGTTCTAATACAATATCAACTAGTGGTAAAACTTCTTTTAATTCTCTACTAGCTTTAGCCATATGGCCAGGATACCATTGAAATTGTGCCATATTATACCTCCTATTTTATTTCTTTACCAATTTTACCTATTTTAGCGTTCTTAGAAAAATATCTAAAAATAGCTTTTCCTAAAATATCATTATTTTCAATTGATCCTATATATCTAGAATCATTAGAATTATTTCTATTATCTCCTAGTACTACAGAGTAGCCACTAGGTACATATGCATCATACATATTATATGTATAAGGAACAAGACGAGAATCAGAATAATATGAACTTAAACATAAAAATTCAAGATAATTCATATTTGATTCTACCAATTCATCATTAACATAAAATGATCCTTTATTTGGATTATCTTCATATTCACTAAAATGTAAATGATCTCCTTCTATTGCAACAACGCGTTTAATATAGAATTGTTCTTCTTGTCTTACAGGATATTTTTCATTTGTTATATCAACAATTACAACGTCGTCTCTACTAACTTTATAATTTAAATGCCATACAAGTAACATGTCATTATTATAAAGGGTATTATTCATTGAATTACCAGAAACAGTTGTAGGTGTTATTAAAAAAGATAATATAAAAAATACTAAATAAACTACCGCAACCACAAAATTTAGAAAATCATGAATTGAATAAATATAGTAACCAACGATTGGAGTAACTATATTTGTTTTAAAATGCATAGCTAAACCAATGATAAATGCAACTACACTAAATATCATAAAGATATAACCAGTAGTTAAAAACGAATCAATACTTATAATAGTTAATTTTGAAATTTTTTCTTTATTAAAGTAACATATTAAAAACAATACTAATACAAGAGAAAAAGTTATAATTGATTTAATAACTAAAACATTGCCAAATATACGGTTTACTTTTTTATCTTTTTTTAAACTTTTCTCTTTAAGTTCTAAATTTTTCTTTTTAGACATTTAAACACCTATTTAGTACGTTCAAACAAATCGTTAATTTGACTTAAGTTCATTAAAATATCGCGTTTGTTACCTTTCATTTCTGAGACTATTCCGTAATTTTGAAGTATTTTAATAATGTTTTGGGCTCTATGAAATCCGAGTTGGAATGCTTGTTGAATCCTATTTACAGAACAAGCTTGATTTTCACAGCACCATATAGCTATATTGTATAACAGAGAAGAAGATTCTTCTTCTATATTAGCACCAGGTCCTGTACCATTTTCTTCACCCATATCAGATAGATCATCATGAGTGAATAAATAATTTGCATCGGCTTCATTTTGAATGAAATTAACAACCGCATCAATTTCTTCATCTTTTATATATGCACCTTGAACACGTTTAGCCATATCTACTTCTTTAATTAACATGTCGCCACGTCCAAGTAATGATTCTGCACCGGCTTCATCTAAAATAGTAATAGAGTCTGTTGTACTATTAACTTTAAATGCAATACGTGTTTGAATATTTGCTTTAATTGTACCTTTAATTACATCAACAGTAGGACGTTGTGTAGCACATAATAAATGGATACCTGCAGCACGGGCTTTTGCAGTTAATCTCTTAATAGAATCTTCTGCTTCTTGTCCACATTGCATCATTAAATCTGCCATTTCATCGATTACAATAACAATATAAGGTATACGTTGAAGAGTTGGATCTTCTTTAGCTTTTTCATTATAAGCTACAATTTCACGAGCTTTAACAGTTGTAAATAAATTATAACGACGTTCCATTTCGTTAACAGCCCAATCTAAGGCTTTACTTGATTGTTTAGGATCACTAATTACAGGTGTAATTAAGTGAGGAATATCATTATAAACCGAAAGTTCAACAACTTTAGGGTCAATCATTAAGAACTTAACTTCATCAGGCTTAGCTTTAAGTAAGATTGATACAATGATTGTATTAATACTTACAGATTTACCACTACCTGTAGAACCGGCAATTAAACCATGAGGCCATTTAGCAATATTTGTACAAATAACATTACCATCGATATCTTTACCTAGTGCTACATTTAATACTTTACCATCATTTATGTAATCTTCAGATAAAATGTCACCGAATGCTACCGCTTTTCTAACTCTATTAGGAACTTCAATACCTACAGTTTTTTTACCAGGAATAGGGGCTTGAATACGTAAACTTGTAACACCTAAGTTCATTTGTAATGTATCTTGAATAGTTGTAACTTTTTTTACGTTTGTACCTATTTCAAGACTTATTTCATATCTTGTAAATGTAGGACCTTCTACATAATGTTCTACACAACCATTAATATCAAATGAAGCTAATGTTTGATTTATTATTTCTTTTGATTCTTCTAAACTTGCAATATCACTATTATTGTCTTCTGAAGAACACGAAATTAAATCAAGAGGTGGTAATTTATAATCATTATATGGATTTAGTAATGCTGGTATTAATTCTTTTGGTTCTTCATAAACTGGTTCATTAATTTCTTCGCTAACTTTTTCTTCATTAATTTCATTAAAATTATTAACTGGTTCTAAATTAGTGAAATTGTCATTATTTGAAACGTTAATTGATTCGCTTTGATGGTTATTAAATTCAACTTTTTCTTCTATATTGTTTTCTTTTAAGCCTACATTAGTGTTAAATGTATCTCTAACACTTTCTTGTTTAGGCTTTCTAACAATAATAGAGCTTTGTTTAGAATATTCACCATTTCTTGAAAAGCTTGGTTTGTTTATAGGTTCTGTTTCTACTTCTTCATGAACTAAAGGTTCAAAATCAAAACCAAAACATTGTTCTTCTTTAACCTCTTCTTTATTTTCATCTGTATCTAAAGTATCATTAATTTTATTTGAAACTTCACTAGTCTCATTATCAAAAGGTTTTGGCATTGTTTTGTTTTCAACTTTTTTATTGTTTCTTTCTAAGACTCCTGGAAACATTGATTCGTAATCTTCTTCAGTAATTTGATAGAAATTAGCATTATCATTACGTTCTTTAGTTGTTAACTTTTGTTGATCTAATGATCTATAAGAGTCATACTTTTTATTTAAATTTCCTACCTCATCTAGATTATCATCAAATGCGATTTCATTTGAAACAGTATGCGTACCACCAATTGGAGATGCAAATTTTGGTTCTACATATTTATCTTTAGTAAGTTTTAGTCCTTCATACGGATTTTCAAATTGGGGAATTGCAAATTTAATTGAATCTTCTTTTTGAAACTTATTATTTTTTTTACGCATACATTACTCCTTCTTTTTTCTTTTAAATATATTTTTATTTAAGATATTCTTAAAACTAAATTTCTTTTTTTCTACAGGTTCTTTTGTTTCAATCATTAATGGTGAATTTGAAGAGTCTACTACTTCGCCTTCAACTTCTTCTAGTTCTTTACTTTGTTTTTCTACTTCATCTTCTAAATCACTAACAAGTAGATCTACGTTCGCATCAATTTTAGCCTCTTCATTATAGATTGATTTTGAATAAATTTTATAAGTTTCTTCACCTACAACAGATATTAAAACTAAACATAATTTTTTAGAAACTATATCCATAGCTTTATTCATGACAAATTTTCTAACCCACCAAACAGGATTTACAACATTAATAACTTTTTTAGCTGCATTTAAAGCTTCAGAGATTTTATATTTTTTCGTTGTCTTTATAACATCATTGTTTGAAATATCTTCTTTAACATCATATAAACCAAGTACATAACTGATTTTAACTTTACGTAAAAAACGTAAACCTTTATGATCTAATATTTCATCCATTCTTTTAGATATATAAACACCTAACATTAATAATTCATCAACACTAATTTCACATAAGGGATGTTTAGATTTAGGATAGAACTTTTTAGCAATAGATATTATCAAATTTTTTGAAATATCATAGCCATATGAAAAGTAATTGGTATCACCTCTTAATTTTTCATCCTTAAATTGGAATTTAGCGTCTTCTATTAACTTCAAGATGTCTGTTTCTGATACATCATTTACTTTAGTTTTTACAATAAATTTTTTTTGTTTCATTGTAGTTAGAACCAAAATTAAATATATAAAAACTGCAAGTGTTAAACCAATTCCAACACCAATTAAAAAGCTTATTAAAATAGAGAAATTGAATGTTAAACTTAGTATCATAAGCAAATCTCCTGCATGAAATAATTATACATTATTTTTCCTATTTATTAAAGTTAAAGGAGATTAATTTTTTTGTAATTTTTTTTGTAAATTTATAGTGTTTTAAATATAATTTTGATATAATTTTATAAAAGGGTCGATAAAATGAAATTAATTGTTATAGATTTAGATAATACACTTTTAAAAAGCGATGGTAGTGTTAGTGATTATTCAAAAAACTGTTTACAAAAATATGAAGAACTTGGTCATTTAGTAGTTCTTGCTAGCCAAAAAAATTTTGGAGAGATGAAAATCATTCATGATGATTTAGGGCTTAAAAGTCCTATAATATGCGAAGGCGGTAGTGAATTATATTATTTTAATGATAAAATTGAAGATGTAGTTATGAGTATAGATAAAAATGTATTACGTGATATTTTTAGTGAAAACTATGACTATATTGTAAGTGCATTTTATCATTATAAAACAAATCTTTACTTACACAAAAGATTAGATATTATAACACCTCTTTACGGAATAAATTCAACTACAAAAATTCATGAAAATGATTTTTTAACTATGGATTTAATGTATCCTAATATGATTTTCACAGTAATAGATAAGAAAAATAATGATAAGTTCTTAGAAAACATGAAAAAATATGATGACTATATTGATTTGACTCCTCTTGGTGCTGATTTAACTCATGCAATATATTATATTAATATTAAAAATGTTAATAAGGCTTACGCTAGTCTTGAAATTATGTTTAAATATAACATCACTAAAGACAATTTGATTGCAGTAGGTGATTCCATAAAAGATGAAAAATTACTTAAGATGCACGGCGAAACTGTTGCTATGATTAACGGAGAGAAAGAAGCTAAAGAAGCTGCTAAATATATTTCAGAATTTGATAATAATAATGATGGTGCTGTTAAGTCAATCAATAAAATTTTAAATATAGAGATATAAAAAGGCTGAACTTTAAAAAGTTCAACCTTTTTTATTCATCAATAATTCCTGCTAATTTTAATAAGTAAATTGCGTTTCTAGTTTTAGAGATTCCATCATGAATTGTATAATCAAATTTGATTTTATCGTCTTCGTAATGTTCTAAGAAATGATAGTTTTTAACATTACTTATTTCGCATAGTTCAGGGTCATGTGTAGTTACTATTGAATAAATGTAATCTTTATCAAGTTTCTCAATAGCTTTAGTTGCACCAACAATTCTATCACGTGTATTTGTACCTTTAAATATTTCATCAACAAGTACTAACATTGGCTTATTCTCTTTAGCATAATCACAAATGGCTTTTATACGCAAAATTTCTCCATAAAATGTTGAAATATTATTATTTACATCGTCAACAACTTTCATAGATGTAAATAATTTTAAAATAGGAGCTTCAAAACTATCTGCACAAACATTAGCACCCGCTAAAAATAAAACATAATTTGTTCCAATTGAGCGCATAAATGTTGTTTTACCGGACATATTTGATCCTGTAATTATGTTTCTTCCGCTAAATACAAATGAGTTAGGTACACACTTCGAATCTTCAATTAAAGGATGTTTAATATTTGTAAATTCAAATTTATCACTAATAACTGGTTTAGTTGCAGTATCACGTACAAGTTCTATAGTAGCTAAAGAAATTAAAGCTTCAATCTCGCCTATTGCATTAAGTGCATCACTAATAGAATCTTTGTATTTATTTTGCCACTTATTATAGGCAAAAATAACAAAACTATCTATCATGAATAAACCATTTGATAAAATTTGAAATAAAATATTTTTTCTTGATTCACTTAATCCAGATATTATATTAAATTGCTTGATACTTTTACTAGATAACATTCTAACTTTAGAAATAAGATTTAAAACATATTGATTATCTGTTTCATAATTACTTATCTCATCTACTAATTCATCATATCCATATAAAACTTTTTTGGCATTAGACAAATCGTTTGATAATGAACTAGCCTCGGCATTTATAAACATTGATAAAAAGAAACCAACAAAAATAAAAGCCAAAGGTAGATAAATTGAAACAATGCTTAAACTTGCTAAAATAAATAATGTTATAAGTGAAATTATATAAATAACTGAAATAGCCATTTTAATTTTACTTGGTTTATAAACATTATCTAAACTCTTTAATCCAGTTTCAATATTTTTCAACTTAATTTGTGGATTTAATTGCTTATACTCAAATGAAGAGGAAACAATTTTTAGTGTAGAATCAAAATTTTTGGTGAAATCATTAATAGCATCTTGTCTATTTTCTAGAGTTTCACGATCAATTAAATTAGCCTCAAGAAGGTTAGCTAATTCTTTTTTTCCGTACACTGTTTTAGCACAACTTATATAATTATATAAGCTCATATTTCCAAATATATCTAAATCTGATTCAAAAAATTCACCATGAGCGAATTCATTATCTTCTTTTATCTTTTTATAATTTGAATTAAATCTTGCTAAATAATGATTAATTGTTTCTAACATATAATGATAT
>CAVEPF010000130.1:0-19820 GCA_963617645.1 Anaerotignum sp.
TTAGCACAAAGATCAACGTTTTCTTTACTCCACATATCGCGTGCTACACTATCTTTTCTCATCATACCCTCACCAGAACAAGGTGCATCTACTAAAATTACATCGAATGTATTAGGGAAAGTATTAGCTAAATCAAGACTTGAGTTATTTGTAATATAGACATTTGAAAATGACATACGTTCAAGATTTTGAAATAGGATATTGCTACGAGTTGGGTCTATTTCATTAGATACTAAAATACCATTAGGGATTCTTCTAGCTATTTGACTTGACTTACCACCAGGAGAGGCACATAAATCTAGAACTAACTCATCTCCTTTAAAATCATATAAGTTAACAGGCATCATAGCACTAGGTTCTTGAAAATAAAATGCTCCTAAATGATGATATGGATGGTTTCCATACTTTTTATCATTATTTAAATAATATCCATCTTTATCATAAGGAATTTTCTCTAAAGACATATCTATATTTTGAGTAAAGATTTCATAATCAATATTATTTAACCTAATTGATCTTAGAGGTTCTTCTTCTAAAGCTTTTATATATAATTCATATTTATCTTTTAAAATAGTTTTCATTCTATTTAAATATTCATCATTCATAATATTCACCTATTTTATTATATCAAATTAATTATTATTCTTGTATTATTTTTGTGAAGTAAATATTGTTAAAAGAAAAAGACCACCGAAGTGATCTTTATTCCATTATTAAATTTACCAAGATGTAGGAACACCGTCTACGTAATGCCAATAACTATGTGTTGTATCTGTAGGCTCATTTTCACTATAAAAATATTTAGTTACTTCATCTAATGTATCTTGATCCATTACAATTTTATTCCATTGATCAAATGTTCCTAGATAATATAGAGCATTAAATTCATTACTATCACCAATAACATCCTAACCAATAAAAGTAACGCTAGTTGGAATTACTAAAGATAATAAACTAGTACAATTATAGAAAGCCATTTCTCCAAGATATTGACATAAAATTGTCGAATACAAATTATGCTACTGAAAAAATATTTTTAAATTGAATTAGCACCTAAAGATTCTAAAATTGAATTAGCAAGTACACTTGCATCAAATTCTTCGTTAAAATTTTCAGGTAGCTCTACATTAGGACTAGTTCCGACTAATTTAGAAGCTAAATCCTTAACATCACCAGTTTTAAAGAATTCAACAGGTGAATCTCCAAATAATTCTTTAAACGGTTCAATATCAGATATAATCGGTTTAGTACCTAAATTTATAGCTTCAATAGTTGCCTCTGAAAATCCTTGATAAAATGCTGGTACAACTAAAAATTTAGCTTGTTGAATGTAACTTAACATTTCACTATTTGTAATTTTTTCAGTAAAACTTACATTAGGATACATGATAAGATCACTTAGTTCAGGACGCTCCTCTAAAAATTTTGATCTTCTTCCTAAAATTTTAAGTTCAAGATTTGGTAAATCTTTCATAGCATTAAGAAGCGTTTCAATTCCAGACAATTTTTTAAAGTTTGAAGTATACATTACGTATCCTTTTTTCTTATGGTTATTAAAATTATCTAAAAATCCTGTAGCTACTCCTGGCTTAACAATCTTAATCTTAGGATAATTTTTATCTCCAAAATTTGCTTTTATTCTTGTTTTAGCCCATAAAGAAGGTGTATAAACTACACTACTTTTCTTTAAAGCACGTAACAATTTTCTTTTTTTATGTCTTGTATCAATTTTTCCTTTATTAAGTTCTTTATGGTCTAACCACATTAAATTAGGAATCATTGAAACAATCTTTACTTTTATTCCAAAAGGTACAACAAAATGTGGTGTCACAAACGCATCACACTTGTTAATTGTTCTTACATCAATCTTATATAACAATAATAATTTAGAAGGATCAGTGTTATCATAGACATAATAACAATTAGGATAACGTTCAATATATTCTTTTTTTCCAATTAATACAAATTGATTTTTAGTATAATCAAAATTAGCTAAAATGCCCTCTAACATTCTACCAACTTCTGAGTGACCTAAATACCTACAATCTACTGCAATTTTCATATAATCACCTTTTCTCTTTTTTTTAATTATATCACGAAATATTTTACGTTGTTAAGCAATTTTAAAGAAAATAAAAAGACACATTACTGTGCCTTAATGATTTACTTATTTTCAATTTGTTTAATTTCTTCGCTCTTATTATATAAATTAACATCAAGCTTACTATAAGGTACATCAATACCATTGATTTCAAGTGCATCCCAAACTTCTTGAAGTAAATAGAAATGAACATCCCAATAGTTTTCAGTTTGTGTCCAACAACGAGCAGTAATCATAATTCCTGAATCACCATGTTCAGACATCTTAACCATGATTGGTTTATCAGCTAAAACTTTATCATTAGCTAAAATGACATCTTTGATAACTTGAATAGCTTTCTTATAGTCAGCTTCATATGCAACTTCAAATACTTCATCAACTCTTCTAACATTCTTAGCATTAACGTTGACAATTGTACCATTAGCTAAGGTACCATTAGGAATTAAAACTAATTTATTATCAGTAGTTACAATATGAGTATAGAAGAAACGAATGTCTTCAACTGTGCCTGAATATCCTTGAGCTTGAATAAAATCTCCCACTTTAAAAGGACGTGTACAAACAATCATAATTCCACCTGCAAAGTTTGCAAGCGAACCTTGAACAGCTAAGCCTATAGCAACACCAATTGACGCTATAATTGAACCAATTGATGCAGTTTGAATACCAATAAGACCTAAAAATAAAATAAACCAAACAACTTTAAGTCCTATAGTAAACACTTGATAAACAACAGATGTGATTGTTTTATCACATTCTTTTTTTATCATTCTCTTTTTAATTGATCTTCCAAATTTATTAGTTAATTTAAATAAAATAAATAAAAGAATAAGACCAATTATTAATTTAACACCTGTAGTAGAAGCCCATTGTAAAACAGCATTCCATAATGCAGGCCAATCAATTATTTTAGAACCTTCAGTAGTAGCTGTAGTTGAACTAGACTCTGAAGCCTCTAGTAATTCTAATACATTATTTATAGTCATATTTCACCTCAACGTTACAATTATAACAAATTTTTAAATATTTGAATTCTTTTTTTAAATATTTTCTTTAATTAATTTTATTTTCTATTAAAATAATATATAATTTTAAAAGGTGATTTATATGTTTACAGAATTATTAGCTCCTGCAGGAGATTTTGAATGTTTAAAACAAGCTTTATATAATGGTGCTGATGCAATATATTTAGCAACAGAACGCTTCGGTGCTAGAGCTTATGCAAAAAATTTATCAATAGATGAACTTGTTAAAGGTCTAAAACTAGCTCATGAAATAGGCAAAAAAATTTACGTTACAGTTAATACAGAACTAAAAGAAAATGAGCTTGAAGATTGTAAAAATTATGTTAAAGAATTACATCAAATTGGAGTTGATGGAGTTATTGCGGCCGACTTTGCAATTATTAATTTTATTATTGAGAATTGCCCTGGACTTGAAGCTCATATTTCAACACAAGTTGGTTTAAAAGATTTAAATGATGTGTACTTCTTTGAAAAATTAGGTGCTAAACGTTGTGTACTAGCAAGAGAAGTTAGTTTTGAAGAAATAAAGCATATAAAAGAATCTACAAAGATGCCTCTTGAAATATTTGCACACGGAGCTTTATGTGTATCATATAGTGGTGGTTGCTTATTTTCTTCTATGTTAACACTTAGAAGTGGTAATAGAGGTCGTTGTGCTCAAAATTGTCGTAGAAATTATAAGCTATATAAAGATGGTTCACTTATTGAAGAAGGTTTCCATTTATCAATGCGTGACTTAAATACTTCTTCTAATTTACATGATTTAAAAAATATTGGTGTTGATTCTCTTAAAATTGAAGGACGTATGAAAGAACCTGAATACGTTAAAATGGTAGTTAGTGAGTACAGAAAGAAACTTGACGACCCTAATTATAATCCTAAAAATCTAGATACAATTTTCCATAGAAATTACACTAAAGGTTTCTTATTTGGTGAAGATAGAGGGCAAATAGTCGATATTACTAAGAAAAATAACGAAGGTGCTTTAATTGGTGAAATCGATAAGAAGATTGGTAAATTAACTAAAGTAAAACTTTCTAGAAATCTTCAAATTGGAGATAGAATCCGTATTGAGGGCGCAAACAATGGTGAAGACTATTTCTTTACCGTAGATAAAATATACGATACTAAGAATAACGAAATTGATAAATCCTCAAGCATTTGTTTACTAAATATTTTTAAAGAGCTTAATGTAGGATCTAAAATATATAAAATGATTGACTCTTCTATTGATTTAACAATTACTAACGAATTTAAGCGTCCTATAGTTATTGATGTTTATGGTTCTTTAAATAATCCTCTTAAACTATCTGTTAAATTAGACGATAAAGAATTTATTGGTGTAAGTAGCGAAGTATTTAGTCAAGCTAGTAAGCGTCCTATTGATAGTGAAACATTGACTAAACAATTGTCTAAATTAAGTGATACTTCTTTATATTTAGATAAAATAAATAACCACTTAGAAGGTAGTTTATTTATGACTATCTCTTCTATAAATGAAGCTAGAAGAAATTTAGTTCAAAATATTGAAGATTATTATCAAATGAAAAGAGATAACTTTGTAGATAATACTATTACTAAATCTATAGAGTATAAAAGAACAGAAAATGTATTAACTGCATTTTGTACCACACAAGAACAATATGAAGCTTGTTTAGAGGAAGGTTTAGATAATATCTATTTTAATAACTACTCTCCTTATGTTAATGCAAAATACGAAGATTTATCAGGACTTATTTTAGTTGGTTCTTATGGTGGAATTTTTAATTACGCTAAAGATGGTAACACTATAGTAAGCGATTATTCATTTAATGTATGTAATAGTGAAGCTATTTATTATTTACATAAGACTGGAGTTGATGTTGTAACATTATCACTTGAAATGTCTCAAAATGAAATTTCAAATGTTTATAATTCATACATCAATAAGTACAAAACAAATCCAAATCTTGAGATAACAGTATATGGTCATCAAAATTTAATGACATTAAAATATTGTCCTTTAAAAAGATACGGCGAATGTGGTAAATGTCAAGAATATAACTATGAGTTAGAAGACTCTTATTCGAAATTCCCTACATCAAGAAAAAATTGTATAACTCATATTTATAATGATAAAGCATTAAATTTAATTGATGATTTAAGTCAAATAAAACCTTTCACAAATAGATTTAGACTTCAATTTACTATCGAGAGCAAAGAAGAAACAAAAGAAATTATTAGAAAATTTAAAGATAAATTATTTAATAATTCTACACGTACTTACTTTAATAGTAAAACTAATACTAGAGGATATTTCAAACGTGAAATCTTATAATATAGCACCTTCGGGTGCTTTTTTTATATAAAAAAACTTGTCCTAATTATTTATCAATAGGACAAGTTATAAAATATATTATAATTCTTTAACAATGATATTTTTATCTTTTTTAAGATTGTGTAGTTTACTAGCATGAACTCCGTCTAATCTATAACCAAATGGCATAAGTAATACACTATGCTCATTAGAATCTAAGTTAAATTCTTTGTCTAAAACTTTATTATTAAATAAGTTAACCCAGCATGTATCAACATTATTATTAAATGCTTCAAGCATAAAGAATGTAGCTGCTATAGAAGCATCTTCTATACCAGAATTAATTGTAGGATCTTCTTCATTAATCCACATTTCATCGCTTCTATAAGTAAATAATGCAACATAAGGAGCCCCGTAACGACATTGTGTAAGATTATCTATTTTAGCTATACCTTCACTGCTTTTTATAATGTAGATACGATATGGTTGTTTATTTTTAGCAGTAGGAGCTTTCATAGTGAAATCTAAAATCTTTTCGATAGTTTTATCGTCAACTACTTTATCACTAAAATGTCTAACTGAACAACGATTTTCAAGAACATATTCTAAATCCATAAAAAAACCTCACTTTTTTGTATTATATCCATCAGGATTATTTTTTTGCCAATTCCAAGAATCACGAGCCATATCATTTATATCATATATAGCCTTAAATCCAAGTTCATTATAAGCTTTATCAACTTTCGTATAGTTAGCTTTAATGTCTCCACTTCTTCTAGGTCCTACTTTATAAGGAATAGGTGAACCATAAGCTGCTTCAAATGCATGTAAAATATCATAAACACTTGAACCTTTTCCTGTACCTAGATTATAAATAACAAGACCACAATTTTCTTTAAGTTTGTTAATAGCTAAAACATGACCTCTTGCTAAATCACAAACATGAATGTAATCTCTAATACAAGTTCCATCTGGTGTTTCATAATCATCACCAAAGATTGTTAATTCTTTGCGCTTACCTACCATTACTTGAGTAATATATGGAGCTAAATTATTAGGAATTCCATTAGGATCTTCACCAATTAAACCGCTCTTGTGTGCTCCAATTGGATTAAAATATCTTAATATAGCAATATTGAAATTATTATCTGCATTGTATAAATCTTTTAAGATTTGTTCAATAAATAATTTAGTTGTACCATATGGGTTAGTTGTACCACCTGTTTTAAATGTTTCATCAACAGGAACACTTATAGGGTCTCCGTAAACAGTAGCACTTGAAGAGAAGATAAAATTATATACTTTATGTTTTCTCACTACATTTAATACATTGATTGCGCCTGTAATATTATTATTATAATATTCAAGAGGTTTTACTACTGATTCGCCGACAGCTTTAAGACCTGCAAAATTAATAACAACATCAATTTTATAATTAGAAAATACTTCTTCAAGTTTATTAGTATCTAAAATATCTCCCTTAATAAACAAAGGGCGTACACCAGTTATTTGTTCGATTCTATCAATAACAATTTCATTTGAGTTTGATAAATTATCATAAATTATACAATTATATCCATTACCAATTAATTCAACAGTGGTATGAGAGCCAATATAACCAGCTCCTCCTAAAACTAAAACATTCATTTAAATCTCCTCCAAAGAATCAACAATTGTGAATTCGAAATCTCTTTCACGAACAGGATTTTCAGCCTTTAAAAAATAAATTTTCTTTAATCCGGCCGCATGATAAGCATCGATATCAGACATCTTATCTCCGATTGCAACACTCATCTTTAAACTACCATCAAATTCCTTAATAGCTTCTAAAATCATGCCAGGCTTTGGTTTATGACAAGAACAATTATCACTATCACGATGAGGACAAACATAGTTTTTTTCAATAAATACACCGTTTTTGCGGCATTCATCCATCATATAATATGTTATATTTTTATATTGTTCCATGGAAAAAAGCCCTTTTGCAATTCCAGATTGATTTGAACAAATTACAATTTTAAAACCTTTTTTTTGAAATTTTTTGCACATTTCAAAAAAGCCAGGTGTAAAACTAAAATCTTCCTCTTTATAAACGTCACCATATTCGTTATTTACAATGCCGTCTCTATCTAAAATCAATAATTTTTGCATATAACCTCAATTCAAAATAGGAAGGAATAAATTCCTTCCATATTTTTTATTCTACGTCTACTTCTTCATCATCAGCTTCGTCTTCATTTTCATCTTCGTCTTCAGCTTCAGATTCAGATTCAACATCATTTACTGTAGAATTAACTGTATTTTCTACACTAGGAACTTCATCTTTTTTAGCAATATCCTCGCTAGCATAAATAGGTTCAACTAAATATGTTTCTTCAACCACTTTTTTCTTGATTAAACCATTAGTAATCATTTGCTCTTCAGTTTGAATTGCTAAATCTTCAGTGTAATCAATTTTTTCACGTGGTGTCTTGAATTCAATTGCACCAAGTTCAACAAATGCTGCTTCAAGTAATTCAATTGCATACTTCATAGATCTTTCAGATCTAATTCTTAATCTATATGGTGTAGCAGCCATACTCTTAGTTTTTTCACTAAAATCTTTTAAATGATATTTAGTGATTTCTAAATAAGAAGCAGGTAAGTTAATGTACATATACATAGCCTTTGAAGAAGGGCTCATCTTTAACACAGCTACTTTAGTTCTTCCTAAAACGATAGAATCTTTTGCGAACGCATGACGTACATTACCACGTTTAAATTTAAATACAATATTTAATAATTCAGAATATGTATGTTTTAATTCATCATTTGCAAGAATTAATTTAGACTTAAAACCACGAGTGATAGTAGTCTTTAATTCTGTTTCATAATGACTCTTATCTGTTAAGTTTTCAGTTGTAAATGTTTCTTTTCTAGCAGTAGGAACTAAGAAAGTACTACAAGAAGATAGATGTTCATCTAATTTCTTCTTTAAATCTTCGATTTCTTGATTAGACTTAGCTAATTCTTCTTTTAATTCTTTAATTTCGTCGTTTTCTTCAACAACTTCTTCATTCTCACTAGCATCAGATTCTTCTGCAGTTTCTTCTTCTACAGTTTCTTCAACTTCAACTTCATCAGCATTTTCGTCTGTTACTTCTGTATTTTCTTCTTCTACAGTTTCTTCTACTTTACTAACACCTTTTGCACCAATTGTTTGAATATATGGTCTTAAGCAGTAACAAGCAAGTAAAATAAATGCAGGAATTAAATAAGCACCAACAATAAATACAGAAACCTCATTAAGTCTAGTGAATTTTGCAGGTAAAGTGAATAGTTTATATTTTGTAACTATTACAATAAAGAATGCAACAATTAAACCAACAATAGCACAAATAACTGGAGATTTTCCTTTTTTAGTTTTTAAAGAAGCTAAAACATGAGCTAAAACGATAAATACACAAACAACAATAATAGCGATTAAAACACCAGTATTCATCCATGTTAAATATCCATTATAACTTTTAATAATATTAGCGTTTTTTAACATTTTAGCATGGCATAGGCAAACAAAAATACCACTCCATACCATTGTAGGAGAAATTAACAAACTAACTTTTGAAACAAGGTTTTCTTCCTTTAAATCACCAAAGATTAGTTTAAAGCATGCTTTTAATAAGCACACAACAGATAATCCAAGTAAGTATCCACCAACACTAAAAATAATGAAATAATGGAATATTTTAGAAAATCCCTTTGGAACATATTTAATATTATCTCCAGCGATTAATAATAATACAATAGCAACTAAAGCTTCAGTGATTAAAAACTCAAATAAAGCACAATCAATTTTATCGCGTCTATTCTTAGGACATCTTCCTAGGGGAATAGCTAAAAGTAAACATAAACACGAAATAAGTCCAGGTATCCATAATGCTTTAACGATAGATTTTAAATTTGATAAAACCCAAACTCCTTCTACTTGTCTGTTTGCCAAATATAGAAATGTACCAAACAAGCCGGCAAAGAATACCCAAAACATATTAATAAATAATAAATTTTTTTTCATTAGATTCACCTCTTATATCTTTAATTATAGCATTTATAATTTTATTTGTCTTTATAATTTTTAAAAAATTAATAGCGTTATTTAATTTTTTTATTTTCTTTATCTATGAATTTTAGCAAATCATAGATAGTAACGTTTAAATCAACATAATTTGTATAAAATCTAAGCGGTGTAGACGTGTATGCAACACTTCTTTCATGACGTGTCATTTCGTCTTTTATCTCACTTATATCAATATCACTTTTTACTAATTCTGATAATTCATTAAAACTTTCTTTACCTTCAAAATCAGATAAAGTACTAGATAAGGAGAGTTTATCATTTGAAATCATTCCTTCTTCTAAAGGTAAATCAATTAAAGGAGAGGTGTAATCTTCTTCACCATTTATTGTGATTTTTTTAGAATATATAAAATTATCTAAAGATGTTCCTAAATGCAGAGTAAATGTTCCATTAGGTTTCACAAATTTCTCTTCTTTAGTACTATAAAATTTAAAATATTCATCAGTAATATTAAAACAAATATCTTTTTCTTCATTTAATTTTAAATATATTTTTTTATAATCTTTTAAACGTATGTATTTATTATTATCTTCTACAAATAAGAAAATAGTATCATACCCTGCTCTTTTATTATTTTTAATTTTAAATGTAATTTTATCATCAATAAAACTAAAATTAGAATATGAGTTCTTACTATAACTTAAACCATAACCAAGACAATATTTAGGTTTTATTTCTTTATAGTAATAATAAGGATATCCTACATATAGGCCTTCACAGTATTTATTATTTTTGTCAAGAACCGGAAAGTTTGTTTTTAAATAGGTGTCATTTATATCATTTACAAAAGTTTCAGCTAAACGAGCACTTGGATTATAAATACCATATAATATTTTATATATAGCCTCCCCTGCAAAACCGCCAGCTAAATATGTATATAATAAGCCTTTAATGTCTTTATCATAATTTGTATTAGTTTGACTACCTGCACAAACAATACAAACTATATTTGAATTATGCAAAGAAAGCTTAGATATAAAATCTGTATAATTTTTAGGTAAATCTAATGATGATTTATCAAAGCCTTCACTTTCTAAATTTTCAGGTAAACCTGTAAAAACAAGAATTTTCGAATAATTTGAAGCATTACTTAGTGCATTGCTATAATTTGTTAAGTTACCATAAACATCAAAAGATTCAATATAGTCGTAGTTTACGTTATATTTATCAAATGCTTTTTTGGGTGTAATCCTTATTTTAGGATTCACTTTACTTGAACCTGAGCCCTGATATCTATTATTTTCAAAAAAACCACCAACAACTAAAATTTTATCTTTTTTCTTTAATGGTAAAATATTATCTTCGTTTTTAAGTAATACAATAGAAGCTAGTGAGGCCTTTAATGCTACCTTTTGTGCTTTTGATTCATCAAAATTTTTCTGCTGTTTTTCTTTTAATAAGAATTTAAGAACAGGTTTAACTGATGAGTTAATTTCATCAAGAGTAATAAGACCTTTTTTATATTGTTCTAGAATATATTCATTTCTTCTTTTATCTACTCCTGGCATTTCTAAATTAAGTCCAGCTTTTAAACTTTTAATTGGATCATTTCTAGAACCCCAGTCTGATACAAATAAGCCTTCAAAGCCTAATTCTTTTCGAATTAAATCTTTCATAAGCCATTTGTTTTCGGTAGCATACTCTCCGTTTATTAAATTATATGATGTCATAACCGCTTCAGGCTTAGCTTTCAAAGCCATTTCAAAAGGTTTGAAGTAAAGTTCTCTAAAAGTTCTTTTATCAACGATAGAATTTGATAAAAATCTATAAGTTTCTTGATTGTTAAGTGCTACATGTTTTATAGTTGAACCAATCCTACTTCTTTGAACACCTTTTACATAAGAATAGCCTAAACGACCTGATAAATAAGGATCTTCTGAAAAATATTCAAAATTTCTTCCGCCACGAGGATCACGCTTAATATTTAATCCCGGTCCTAATAATAAAGATACATTTAAAGAATTAGCTTCAAGACCAATTTGATACCCCACCTCATTAATTAGTTTATCATCAAATGTATTTGCTAAAGATGATAAACTTGGGTATGAGTAAGATGCGATAGAATCTTCTATATAAAATTTATCTAAATCATGATTTTGAAGTCTTACTCCATGTGGTCCATCAGTAATAATCTTTTGATTTAAAATTGAACTTGTTAACCAATATCCTTCACCATAAGTTAATTCTAACTTTTGCTCGACACTTAAACGCTTTAATAATTTTTCTAATTTTCCCATCTGATTTTATCAATTCCTTCTTTAATTACATCTTTATGCTTAGTTATTATATAAAGTAAAGAACTAAGCGCATCCTCAAGTAAATCTTTATCATCTCTAATTAATGAATTAAATGAGTCTAGAGATCCTTCATAATTATATTTTGTTTGACTATAAAAATCCGTTCCTAATGGGTGAAATGTTGTATTATTTGCATCATGACAAACCCCTAATAGTTCCATTTGACAAATAATATAATTTTCTTCTTTTGCCATTTTACAAAGAATATATGCTAAATATGGCTTAATTTCTTCAATTTCACAAATGAATTGAAAAGTTCTATATTGTTTGTTTGTAAAATCAAATTTAGTATTAAATTCTTCCATATAAATTACCTCAATTTATTTTATCATAATTCAATTAACATTGTAAATTTTTATACATTTTAAGCAAAGAAAAAGAGACTATAAAAGTCTCTTAATCCACATAGATTTTAATATAAATACTAAATCATTTTATGTAAGGGAAATTACATTATTATTAAAATTACATTATATTTATACTATAAATCCAAAAACAAAAGGAAATTATAGTTTTATTATATTAAAATTATAGGCCGTTAATCTATAAATTTAATAATACCAAATTATTTCAATTTGTTTTATAAAAATAAGCAAAAGCTTAATTTTACCTTAATTATAAAAATTCTTCACTATCGTAAGCTTTCTTCAGAATTTCAATCATATCAGAAACAACAGGAACACGAGGGTTAGCTGGTGAACATTGATCTTCATAAGCTAGATAAGCTATTTCTTCAATATGAGAATAGAATTCTTCTTTATCAATACCTTGACTCTTTAAATTCATCTTAATACCAATAGATTTGCCAAGTTCTCCGCAAGCCTTAGCATAAGCTTCAACACCTTCAGCACTATCCTTAACATCAAGACCTATAGTTTGAGCTAATTCCATATATTTAGCATCTGCTTGATAATAATTATATTTAGGCCATGTTGATAATTTTGTAGGCTTAGTTCCATTATATCTAATTACATGTGGTAATAATATAGCAATAAGTCTTCCGTGAGGAATATGATAATAAGCTCCTAATTTATGAGCAAGTGAGTGGTTAATACCAAGGAATGCATTAGCAAATGACATACCTGCTAAACAAGATGCATTATGCATTTTCTCACGAGCTTCAGGATCAAACTTTCCATTATCATAACTTCTCTTTAAATACTTGAATACCATTCTTACCGCTTGAAGCGCTAGACCATCAGTGTAATCGTTAGCCATAGTCGAAACGAATGCTTCTGTAGCATGGGTTAAAACATCCATACCTGTATCAGCAGTTACTGATCTAGGTAAAGTCATAGTAAACTCAGGGTCAATTATAGCAATAGTAGGAGTTAGTGAATAATCTGTTAACGGATATTTCTTATTATTCTTTTTATCAGAAATTACCGCAAATGGTGTAACTTCACTACCTGTACCACTTGTTGTAGGAATACAAACAAGTTTAGCTTTTTTACCAAGTTCAGGATATCTGAAAGCTCTCTTTCTTATATCCATAAATTTTTGTTTTAAGTCATTAAAATCAACTTCAGGATTTTCATAGAATAACCACATACCTTTAGCCGCATCAATAGGAGATCCGCCACCTAAAGCTATGATAGTATCTGGATTAAATGAGTTCATTAAAGCTACGCCTTTATAAACGGTTTCAATATCAGGATCACTCTCTACATCACAGAATAACTCATATTGAACTGATTTATCACGAAGTTTAAATTGATCAGTTACTTTATCTACATAGCCTAAATCAACCATAGATCTATCAGTTACAATAATAACTCTATGCATTTCCTTCATTTGATGTAAATATTCAATTGAATTTTTTTCAAAATAAATTTTTGAAGGAACTTTAAACCACTGCATATTATTTCTCCTCTTTCCAATTTTCTTATAATTTAATAAATTACAAGCAGATACATTTCCGCCTACTGAGTTGTGACCATATGATCCACAGCCAAGTGTAAACGAAGGAATAAGAGAATTATAAATATTACCAATTCCACCAAATGTTGAAGGAGAATTCCAAATTATACGAAGTGTTGGCATTAACAAGCCAAATTCATGTGCTATATTTTCGTCCTCTGTATGAATAGCTGCTGTATGTCCCATACCATGGAATTCAACCATAGCTTTAGATTTAGCAAAACCTTCGTCCTTTCCTTTAACTTTATAAAGAGCTAAAACAGGAGAAAGTTTTTCTCTACTCATTGGTTCACATTCACCAACTTCTTGGCACTTAACAACTAAAATATTAGTTTTTTCAGGAACATCAAAACCACTTTCTCTAGCTATAAAATGTGCACTCTTACCAGCTACAACACCATTTAGACTAGCATTTTTATATTCATTTTTATTTTCTACGTTAAACATGTATTTAATTAATTTCTTCTTTTCAGCATCATTACACATATAAACGCCGTAGGAAATTAATTCTTTTACTACATCGTCATAAATATCTTCATCAACGAAAATTGCTGATTCAGAAGCACAAATCATACCGTTATCAAATGATTTAGACATTACAACATCATTTACTGCTTGTTTAACATTGCAACTCTTTTCTAAATACGAAGGTACATTACCTGCGCCAACACCTAGAGCTGGTTTACCACATGAATATGCAGCCTTAACCATTTGATTTCCACCTGTAGCTAGAATAGTAGCTACATCTTCATGATTCATTAATGCTGCAGTAGCATCTAAAGATGGATGTTCAATCCATTGTATACAATCTTTAGGTGCACCTGCTGCTATAGCTGCATCTCTAACAATTTTAGCAGCTTCAATAGAGCATTTTAAAGCAAGAGGATGGAAAGAGAAAATAACAGGGTTTCTTGTTTTTAAACAAATTAATGATTTAAAAATAGCTGTAGATGTAGGATTAGTAACAGGAGTAATAGCACATACTACACCTACAGGATCAGCAATAGTAGTAATTCCTGTAACACTATCTTCACTTACAATACCTACAGTTTTAAGTGGTCTAATATTATTTACAACATATTCGCATGCAAATAAATTCTTAGTGGCTTTATCTTCAAAAACGCCACGGCCTGTTTCTTCTAAAGCTAATTTAGCTAAATAACCATGTTGGTCAAGTGCCGCAACACTAGCTTTAGCTACAATATAATCTATTTGTTCTTGTGTATAAGATTCATAAGCATCTAAACATACTTTAGCCTTTTTAACGGCTTCATTTACTTCTTTTATACCTAGCTCTTTAATATTTTCCATATAAATCACTCCAAATTTCTAAAAATAACGTTAAGTAATCGCTTACATCGTAAATTAAGTTTATCATAAGTTAGTCAACAATTCAACAATATTTACTATTTGACCACTTCTACTATGGTTATCAAGGGACAATGTCATAAGTGTTATACAGTTAATATGTTTTAAATTACCATTGAAAAGGAAGGTTATTTGAAAAATAAACTGACAATGCTCATAAACATAGAGTTCATTAAAAAAAGCGGAAATTTTTCCGCTAATGTTTAGAAATATTTAGGACATATTCGCAAGATATTGACAAAATATTATAAAATTGATCAATGAACTTCTGTTTAATAATAGATAATATCTTAATCTTTGTATAAATTTTCAAATAGAAATTAAATTTCAAAATATTCAATTTTAGAATTATGTTTAAGAGTTTTAGAATCATATGATATACCAAGTAATAATACATTGCCTTTGTATGAACCTAGCGTATTAACATATTCTTTATCTTTTATTTGTTTAATAGCATTTTCCGGATTTGAATCAACTTTAAGTTCTATAATCATAGGCATATGATTGTTATCCTTAGGAATAAATACAATATCAGCTCTACCTAAAGTAGTATTAACTTCTTTATGTATATCATAGAATTGTTTAACACTATAATAAGAAATTAATGTAATAACTCCTAAGATATCTTCTTTATTCTTATTAAACGGACCTGCAAGTTCCTTATGATTTTGATCAAATGTTTGATTAATAAAATCTAAATTACCTTTTAATGTTTCTTCGTAAAGTTTCTTAGAATTAAAAATAGGATTATACAAGTCAGTCCAATTTAATTCTTGTAAAGCATTAAGAAATTCTAAACGTATTTCGTAATTTGGTATATAACACTTTTTTTCAATGTTATCATATGCTAGATAGCCTAAATGAATTAAAACAGTAAGTGCTGCGTCCCTAGAATTAACCTTAGTTAAATCATTAGAAAATCTAGAAACATTAACATCAACTTTATTTCCCACTAACATTTGGCAAATTATATCTTTTAACTCCCCGTTATCGTAATTCATATAATCAGTTACAGCTTCAATAGCTGATGTTTGGGTCCAATAATCCCCGCATTTATTTTTTCTTATAGCTTCTACAACAGACTTTGGGTTATATAAACTTGTATTATTCAACTTATATCCATTATACCATGTTTTAATTTCATCAAAATTTATATAATGCTTTAAACATAAATTTTCAACTTCATCCTCTGTAAATCCAAAATATGGAGTTAAACAATCAGCATCAAGCATATTATACTCAGTAAACATATTTAATGTCGACTGAGTTGAATAACGTTTTATAGGGAGAATACCTGTCATATATACTAAATCAAGGCATGATGAAACATCACTAGACTTAAACAAAGCTCTTAAAAATTCAATATATTCGTTACAAAGTTTTTGATTATATTCCGCTTCCCTAAATACAACATCCCATTCATCTATAAGAAAAATGAAACGTTCATCTGTAACCTCATTAATTCTAAGTATTGCATCGTCTATTGCATTATCAGTTTTCTTTAAAATGTTAGGAAAGTTATCGTTCAAGTCATCAACGATTATGGTATTTAAATTTTGAATAAGTTCATCTTTGTATTTTAAATACATACGTGACATATCGATCCAAATAACATTGTGGTTATTTAAATGTGCTAAATATGATTCATCAGTTTCTATTAGAAGTCCTTTAAATAGGTCTTGAGAGTTTGATCCTTTAGAATAATATGCATTAAGCATCGAAAGTGCCATAGTTTTACCGAATCTTCTAGGACGAGTAACGCACATAAATCTATCATTAGTTGAAATTAAAGAATTTGTTTCTTTAATTAATAATGATTTATCAATATATACTTTAGAATTTAAAGAAAATTTAAAATTAGTATTGTCTTGATTTAAATATAAACTCACATTATCACCTACTCAACGGATCCTAAAAAAATTATATCATATTTTTATAATCAATTCTATACTTTAAAATTCAAGACATAAATCATAATTTTCATCACAGTAATTGTTTTTCACAAAGTTAACTATCAAATTATAATTTTAATTGATCCTACGATAAACATAATACATACTTGATTCTCGTCATATCAAGGAAACAAAATATTTTGTAAAATATACGTAAGCATTACTTAAATATAAAGTTTATTAAAAAAATAGTGGAAAGCTTTTCCGCTAATGTTTCAAAATATTTAGGACATTTTCGTAAGATATTAATTAACATAAGATTTAATCTTCGACTGGTTCTAACTTTCTTTTATTTAAACGTTTTATGACTATAGAAATTGATAAAGAAGTAATAAATCCAATAGTAAATCCAACAAAACAATCTGAAAAATAATGCACACTAAAATATATTCTAGTAAATCCCATTAATAGGGGAATTAAAATAAATATATATCGATATTTTTTCTTACAGGAAAAAAACAAAGCAAATCCAAAAGCTGATGCACAAGTAGTGTGTCCTGAAGGGAAAGAAAAACTTTTCTCAACGATTTGACCTGTTTCTAGCCAAAACTTATAGTAAATAGAATTAGTATTGGTATATGGTCTAGGGCGTGAAACAGAAACTTTTAAAATATAACATATTAATATTGATACAATTAATGTTATAGCCACAAAAAAACCTGTTTTTCTACTTCTTTTAAATATTATTAACAATAAAACAGCTATAATAAAAATAATACCCGCATTTCCTAGAGTAGTAATAAATTTTAAAATTGGTGTAATTTTGCCATTTGTATTTACATAAATAGAGTTAACAAAATTTGCTACTAATGCATCTAATTTAGAAATCATAAAATCACCTGTAAGTATTTTATGTTAAAACCACGCTATAATCAAGAAAAAAGGAGAAAATATAAATTTTCTCCAAAAAACTATTAAATCTTATGAGTTTCTTTTAATAACTCTTCAAATTCAACAATATCATCTTCAATTTGTTTAATACTAGTTAACCAGAAAGACTTTTTAGTGATATCAATTCCCATTGTTTTAGCAACGTCTTCAACATCCATCTTACATGTATTTCTTAGCATTTCATCATAATTCTTAACAAATTCTTCTTTATTTTCTAGATATTTAGCATATAAGCCTCTAGCATATAACATACCAAATGCATATGGCCAGTTATAGAAATTTAGTCCTGCACTATAATAGTGACCTTTACATAACCACATATAAGGATGTTTATATTTCTTATCCAGACCGTCTCCGTATGACTCATTCTGGCTATCTAACATCATTTGTTTCATATCAGAAGCACTTAATGATACAGATAATGGTGTATTAACTACCTTAGTTTCAAATAAATAACGACATAAAATATCTACAACTACTTGAGTATCTTCACAAAGTGAATATTCGATTAAAGTTAATTTATCGTTAGGATCAGTGAAATCATTTAACATTTTCTTTGTCATTAAAATTTGTGCAAAAGTAGATGCAGTTTCAGCTAATTGCATAGGGTGTTCCCAAGATAATGGTCTATTATAACTCATAACATAACCATGATATGCATGTCCTAGTTCATGAGCAAGAGTTTGAACATCTGATAATGAACCAGTGAAATTAGTTAAAACACGTGCTTCGTGCATAGTAGGTGTGTATGAACAGAATGCGCCACCAACTTTACCATCATAAGGAAGATAATCAATCCAATTGTTATCAAATGCACGTTTAGCACTATCTCTCATTTCACTAGAAAAAGAACCATATACATCAAGAACACATTCTTGAGCTTCTTCAATAGTATATGTTTTTGTTAAAGAACCCATTGGTGCAAATAAATCATAGAAAGGTAAACCATTCTTATGACCTAGAGCACGTGCTTTAAGTTTAAAGTATTTTCTAAGCGTTGGAAGTTCATCTTCAATAGCCCCAATAAGTGCATCTAATGTCTTCTTTTTCATATGACCTTTTTCAACTGTCATATCAATAACAGACTTATAACCTCTAAGTTCACTTTCAATATTAGCTTGACGCTTAATATTATTTAAAGCCATAGCTACACTATCTTCAATTGGCTTATAAGATTTAATTTCTGCATCATAACAATTTTTTCTAACAACAGGATCATTAGAATAAGCTAAATTTCTAACTTCTGCTAGAGGCATAGTTTTATCAAATCCTTTAACTTTAATCTTTAAATTAGATGTAAGTTTTGATTGTAATGTAGACCAAGCATCTCCACAAATTTGATTATATTTAGCCATAATCAATTCTTCTTTATCAGATAGATTATGCTTGCTAGCCTTCTTATCATTAGTAAGTTTCCACTTGTATTCATTCAAGAATGTTGATTTTTCGCAAACATCACTAACATTTACTTTCTTCATAAACTTAGAATATTTTACAGACGAACCAACAAGGTTTTGTACTTTAGCAAATAACTTATTTAATTCTTCTTCAGCCTTAGTATCGTTAACATTTGTAGATGTTTGAAGTGAAGAAAATTGAGCTAATGTTTCAAATAATTTGTTTATTTCTTCTTCTAAGCCTAAATATTCCTCTAAGCTTTTAACTTCGTCTTCATGACTTAAGCTATTAGCTACTTCATTAATTTGTTTAATATACTCGTCTAATTTCTTTTGATCATTTTGATATTTTTCAGAATCAAAAGATTCATAAATTTTTGATAAATCCCATTTTGTACTACTCATAGATTTAATTCCTCCATAAATTGTATATATTTTATAACTTTAATAATAAGAAAT
>CAVEPF010000131.1:0-1511 GCA_963617645.1 Anaerotignum sp.
TATAGTCTTTTCACCATAATATCTGTTAGATAAACCAGACAATGAATCAACTTCTGATAAATTTTTTAGTTTATCTGTAGCCCAAGTCAAATGATTTGATTGAAGTGCAAACATAAAGAAATCAACTGAGAATATACAAGCACTTACACCAAGGCTTCTAATATCAAATATTGATTCAAATAACATTGAACATGTACAGTAAATGAAAATTGCACTTACAAGCAATGTATTAATCTTTCTTGTACTTCTTGTAGCAAGTATAATTTGAACAACTACTTCTACTAAATAGAAAATAGTCACAACTTGAGAGGAAAAACCCAAAGGTCCTCTATGGAATATATTATTATCATCAAACCAGAATACTAAATGATTTGTAGGTTCAAGTGCAATAAATTGAATTACAATCAAAATAGCATAAGGAATTAAATCAAGATACTTTAGTTTAGTATTATTTCCTACACCATATTCTCTAATTAACATAATAAATGGATATACAAGCATAGGTCTTACTAAATATCCACATACTGATAAGAATGTACGCCAGTAAGAATAGTAATCAAAAGAAGAGAACATAAATTCTACATTGTACGTAACAAGTTCAAATATTTCTAATAGTATAGCTATATAAAAAGCCTTTCTATCTCTTTTAGAAAAGTTTTTGCTACAAAATAAAATAATTATTTGGAATATAAGGCCAATAATAGGTGCGAAATTGTATTCAATAAATAGTTCAATTCCCACAATGTTACCTCCCTAAGATATCATTATAGACAAAAATTATTATACATATTTTATATACCTAAAGACATATTTTGTCAATTTTATTCTACTTTTTAAACCAAATTTATCTATTTGAAATTAATTATTTGAATTCATTTAATAAATATTATATTTATAATATAATATTATTGGTGATAAAATGTTAAATTTTGCAATAGTAGGTACAGGATATCGTTCTGAATTTTATGCAAGAGCAGCTAAATTATCTAATCAATTATCATTAGTTGGTTGGCTTTGTAGAAACGAAGAAAAAAAGAATAAATTAAATCAAAAATATGGTATTTACACATTTACTGACCCTAATGAATTATATAGGCTAAATTTAGATTTCTTAGTTGTTTGTGTAGATAAGGCTCATATGAACGAAACGAGTATAGATTACGCAAAATTAGGCTTCTATGTTTTAATGGAAACTCCTTGTGGATTAAGTGAGGAAGAAATTAATAGCTTTAGCAAAACAACTCAAAAATATCATATACAAGTAGCTGAACAATATACGCATACTCCATACATTAAAGCCTTAGTAAAAACAGTTAATTCAGGCATTTTAGGCGAAATATCAAGTATAAATCTATCGTATGCTCATATGTATCATGCAATAAGTATTACAAGAAGTTTACTTAAAACTAATGGTATTATTAAAAAAATATATGGTTCTTCTATAAACACTCAAGTTACTAGAACTAAAGATAGATATAACACTTATTTTGACGGAGAACTAATTAATACAA
>CAVEPF010000131.1:1542-7652 GCA_963617645.1 Anaerotignum sp.
GAATCATACCGCTCACCTATAAGAAATAGATATATTTGTATACGTGGAACTCGTGGTGAAATTATAAATGATACACTTTATTATTTAGACACAAATAATATGCCTTCTAAGAAAAAAATTAGATACAACCATACTTTGTTATCTGACGAATATGCAATTAAAGATATGTTACTTAAAATGAAAGATTATATAAACAAAGGTATTGAAGTATATCCTAATAGTTTTGCTATAGAGGACGCTAAAAATGCTATTATTATGGAGAAAGTATTAAATGGTGAAAAATTATGAGAGTTGCAATAATTGGTGTAGGTTCGCAAGGATTTAAATATGCAAAACTAATTAAAGATAGTGTTAAAGAACTTGAGATAGTTGCGTTTGTAAGAATTTCAAAAGATAAATTAGAATATTTTGCAAATTCTAATATTAAAGTTTACAATGAGGTTAATGAATTACTAAGTGATTTTGACAATAAAAAAATAAATGTAGACTCATTTATTATTACTACTCCTCACAAAACTCATAAAGAAATTACTATAAGTGCCTTTAACAGGGGAATTAATGTCTTACTTGAAAAACCTATAACTGTTTCTTTAAGTGAAGCAATTGAAATAAGTAATAGCTACACAAAAAACAAAAATAAATATCCTAATTTATTATTTGATGTTATTTATCAAAATAGACTCCTTCCTATAAATAAATATCTTAAAGACACTATTGAATCAAAAAAATACGGAAAGATACTTTCAGTAAATTATATTAATAATGGTTTCTTTAGACCGCATGAATATTTTAGATGTTCTAAATGGAGAGGAAATTATGAAACAGAAGGCGGAGCTTTATTAATAAATCAAGCAAGTCACTCTATAGACTTAATATATTATTTGTTTAATTTACCTCTAAGTGTTTTTTCAAATATTAAAACACAAATACATAATATTAGTGCCGAAGACTATGTATCAACTATTTTTAAATATGATAATTTTAATATTAACTATACTTCTAGTTTGAATGATCCTTTTAATACATCAAGACTCGAAATAATATTTGAAGAAGCTAAAATATTAATTGAAAACAATAAAATTTATTTATCTTTACTTGATAAAAAATATCAAGATTATTTAAATGAAACTGCAAATTTGTTTATAAAACCAAGATACAATACAAAAGAAATTGTATTTGAAAGTAACGATCCTTACAAAGATTTATTTATAAATTTCGCAAATAGAAAAGTAATTTCGAGCATGGACGCAATCTATAGTTTATATATGATAAATGCTACTACTTTATCTTCTTATATGTCAAAAGAAATAAAGTTTAGTAAAGATTCAAACGAGTTAAAAGAATTTGCTAGAAAGTACGATACACTTTTAAATAACATTGTAAATCTAAATGAAAATTCGCAGTAACCAACTTGGTTACTGCTTATTTTATATTTCAAAATTATGTTCAAATTTTTCAATTAACTTATTTTGGCAATATCTATATTCATTTACATAAAATAAATCTAAATAAGGTTTTAAATTCTTCCAACTTAATTCTTCGTTTTTTACTAGAATAGGATAGAAATAAACATGATTATTTTTAGCAGCATTTAGATCAAGAACTGCGTCCCCTATCATTAAGACATTGTCTAATAAATAATGTCTAGAAAGCTCTTTAATACATTTTTCTTTAGTTCCATCACTTTGTGAACATAAAGCACTAATTAAATCTTTAAGACCTAATCTAGACCATTCTGCATCAAGAGCTTCTTTATTAGCACTAGAAACAACACAAATATCAGCATTACGACTACACTCTTTTAAAGTTTCTTTTACATTTTTGAACAATTTAATTTCTTCATGATCTAAGTTAGATATGTATTTATTAGTTAAATATGACCATTCTAAACACTTCTTTAATATATCTTCATTGTGAGTTTCTATATATAATTCTAACGCTCTATTAGAATAAGTATTATTGTCTTTAATAAATTTATCAAATTTATCTAAATCATCAATTTTTTTAAAATTATCATTAATATAATGAAGTGCCATATTTAGTCCTAAAAAACGATTTATTCCTCGTGTTTTAGAATATAAATTGATATTTAGCCAATAAGTCATAGCATCAGTTTCAAATTCTTTAAGGGAAAAAGTTTCAATAAAGGCAGGACCAAAACATTTTTTATGTTTTACTGTCATTGAATCGACAGCACAACCATCAGAATCAACACAAATTAAATATTTATGTTTAGGTTTAAAATCTTTTAAACTCATAGTTTAAGCTCCCTTCTTCCACAAAATGCATCAACACTAGATATACCTCTAAATGTATCTTTACCAACCATTTTATCAACTAAAGCTTCAAGAGTATGATTTTGTTTATCATAACAATTAATATATGTTTGTACTTCAGGCACATCAAATAAATGGAATGGACATGCAAGAGAAACAAAGATGATAGGTAATTCATGTGAATACCAAGGTACATCAAGACTTCCTTTAGTAAATGCCCAATTTAATCTTTGAACAGTACCATTTCCACCAATATTAGCTAAATAAATTACTGCATCATATTTATCTTTAACAGATTCAATAGAAGTTTTTTGTGCATATAATTCATTCATTATCTTTAAAAGTTCTTCTTTGCTAGCATTTTCAAGTTTCTTTTCAAGTGACTCAAATATTATTACTTCAAAACCTTCTTTTTCTAGTAAAGATTTAAAATAATCAACATAGTTGACACCGCGAGCAAATATTGAACCAAATTTAGATAAAGCATTAGTTGATTCTAGTGGAACTATCAATATCTTCTTATATCTATTACTATTTATAGGGAATATATTGTCATTATTCTTAACTAATGTAATAGCATCACCAGAAATAGCTTTAGCAACTTCTTTGTATTCTTCTCTTCCTACATTTGTTAACAATTCTAAACTTGTAACATTATTTCCTTTATTTAATTTTAAATGAGCTTTAAGTGCAAGTATTCTTGTAACAGCTTCATCTAATCTTTCACAAGTTATGATATTATTTTCGACTGCATTTAATACATAATTAATATCTTCTTCATAGTCATTATAAAATAACAACATATCACAACCGGCATTTATTGCACGAGGCAATAATTCACTTCTTTTATTACTTCCACTAAATCCAACCATGTGAGTAGCATCAGTAATAACAAGACCATTAAATCCTAATTTTTCTCTAAGTAAATTAGTAATTATTTCCTTTGAGATAGTAGCAGGAACTAAATCGTTTTGTGTATTAGGATCAAAATGTTTTTGGTAAGAAGGTAACATTATGTGTCCAATCATAATAGCTTCTAAATCGTTATCAATAAGTGTTTTGTAAACATCACCAAAAGTTTTGTCCCATTCTGCACATGATAATGTATTAACATTATATGACAAATGTTGATCACGCTCATCTAAACCATCTCCTGGGAAATGTTTAGCGCAACAAGCAATACCTTCTTTGTGAGCACCCTTTAAATATTCAAGTGAATAATCACGTACAAGATTAGAGTCACTTCCAAAGCTTCTTTGGCTTATAATAGGATTATGAAAGTTCATATTAATATCTACTACGGGTGCAAATGTAATATTACATCCACTGGCTAGAGCTTCTTTTGCACTAATATTACCAAGTTTATAAGCATATTCTTTATTATTAGTAGCACCTATTTTAACACCGCAGCCAATTTCTGTTCCATTTGAACATGCACCATTTCCACCACTTTCAGCATTTGAGGCAACAAGTAGGGGAATTTCTGTTTTTGATTGAAGAGTATTAATCATTCCTTGTAATGTTTTAGCATCTCTATTAGTATATCTAACACCGCCAAACTTGCGCTCATGCACCAATTCTTCTAGTTTTGTGTTATCAGTAGTGTTAATCATATCTACAAATAATTGCTTAACTTTGTCTAAAGTAGACATATTTTTTAAAGTTTCATTTACCCAAGCGATATCACTATCGCTTAGATAAAATGGTTTTTTACTTAAATCTATCATAATACTCTCCTTTTGTTTCTAAATATTTACACAAACATCGTATGCGCTCTTTATAGCGTGCTCGATATTAGAAGGTCTTTCACCAGCACAATCACCAACATAATAAATTGGTTTATCAATACCTTCTACATTAGGTAATACTTTAACACTTGATAATGCATTGACAATAGTATCACATTCAATAAATTCTTTACCAACTTCGTTATTATCTTTATCAATAACAATTGTTTCTACACCAAATTTAGTGAATTTTGAAATCTTATGTAATGTATATTGTTTAACGTTATATTTCTTAAAATCTGCAAGCATAAATGGAAGAATTGTGCTTGATTCTTCGCTTGCGATCTTATCACGCATTTCAATAATAGATACATCGTATCCTTTAGTAGCTAGATATTCTGCTGTTTCACTTCCTACAAGTCCACCACCACAAACAGCAATTTTACCATATGGTATTTCTTTTTCCGCTAAAACATCCCATGAATCTAAAACATTAATGTTATCAATTCCTTCAATATGAGGATGTAAAGACTTAGCACCTGTTGCAATAACAATTTCGTCATAATTAGTAGCGTCACTTAATACAAATTCATGTCCTAACATAAATTTAACATTTAAATTCTTTAAGACCTTTGAATAATATACTAAGCTTCTCTTCATTTCGCTCTTTCTAGGAGGAACACATGCAATATTGATTTGACCACCAATATTTAACTCTTTATCACAAACTGTAACATTGTGTCCTCTTAATGCAAGTACTCTAGCTGATTCAAGACCGGCAATACCTGCACCTACTACTAAAACATTCTTTTTAGTATCTGCTAGTGTAATATGTCTCTCACCTTCAAAACCATTTACAGCATTAAGTACACAAGATACAGCGCGGCGTCCCATAATAGCATCAGTACAGCCTTTATTACACATCATACAGCGTCTAATACTAATGTCTTCGCCAGCTTCTAACTTATTTGCAATTGCAGGATCAGTTAATAAATTTCTACCAAATGCAATGTAGTCAGCGTATCCTTTATCTAATATATCTTCTGCCATCTTAGTACTAGCAATTCTACCTACAATACTTACAGGAATAGAAACAACATTTTTAATAGCTTTAGTTTCTTCAAGCATAAATGCATAGTTTCTTGTTTCCATTGCAGGAATTGTATCATTCATATTACCAGTATGATTAGCTTGAGCAACATGTATCATATTTACACCGTGTGCTTCAAGAAGTTTAGCAAATTCGACTGCTTCTTCTATTTCAAGTCCACCTTTACCTTGTAAAACTTCGCCATGTTTTGTAACAATTGGTAATTTATATTCAATAGTAATATTAGGACAAACTTCTCTTATTTTGTCTACTACAAGAAGTGCAAATCTTGTTCTATTTTCAAAACTGCCACCAAATTCGTCAGTTCTCTTATTTAAAATTTTAGAACATAAAGAACCGCATAATCTATCTCCGTGAACTTCAATTACATCAACATGAGCTTTTTCAGCTCTTTTTGCACAATTAGCTATAACATCAACAATTTCTACTAATTCTTCTTTTGTAACTTCTGAAACAAAATGTAACATATCATAGTGAAGTAAATCTAAAGCTTCCTTTTGTTTTCCTTCTTTAAATAAAGCCATCATTTTTGAAGCATGATATTCAGGATAGAAAATTTGAACACCTAATTTTGCACCATATTTATGAATGCTATCTGCTAATACTTTATATGTTTCAATTTGTGCATCATTAAATAATTTAGGAGTAGGAGAAATAGTCATAATTGGTGTTACATCTCCAATTACAATGTATCCACATCCTCCTTTTGCTAAAGATTCATAGAAATTAAACGACCTCTTGCCAATTGATCCATCACGCTCTTCATATCCTGTAGTAAGAGGTGGAAACATAATTCTATTCTTCAATGTAATATTTCCGCATTTTAAAGGTTCTAATAATTTCATAATCTATATACTCCTTATTTATTCTCTTTATCTAAAGCTTCCCATAGACCGCTTAAATACATTGCACCTAGTGCTCTGTCATATAAACCATATCCTGGTTTAGCTTCTTCATCCCAAATCATTCTACCATGGTCTGGTCTAATATATTTGT
>CAVEPF010000132.1:0-1680 GCA_963617645.1 Anaerotignum sp.
GTTATTTTATCATCAGAAATATAGTGAATCAACAAGTTAGAAAAACCACCTGTTAAAAATGATGCAATAGAAACAGGAGAATATTTTAATTCTTCAGGTTTATATTTATATTCAATAAGTTTAAGTACATTTTCATTAGCTTTTTTTTGTAATATATAAGCTACTAAACTATTTTGATCTCTTTCAACTGCTCTTAAAATATCTTTTTTATCATAACATAAACTTGCGATGTTATAGAAAAGAGTTTTAAAGAAATTAGTAGGATCTTTTCTTATATCATATTGTTCATTTGAATTTTCAAATAATTGTTTAATTGTATTATCAAGATATTCTACAAATAAATCATATTTATCTTCGTAATGATTATAAAATGTAACTCTATTTACGCCAGCAGTTTCACATATTTTTTGAACAGTGATTTTATCAAATGAATTTTTAGAAAGAAGATTAATAAAAGCTTCATTAATAGCTGATTTTGTCTTTATTGTTCTAGCATCCATATTTTTTACAAATTCCTTTCATTTGTAGTATATTTTACAATAACATTTTTTTGTATATTTCATAAAATTTTATATTAATATATTATAATAAAGGCTAAAAAAAAACAAGCAAATAGGAGGTTAAAATAGTGAAAAACTTATGTAAATTTATAGTTAATCACTCGAAATTAATTTTAATTATTTTTATTCCTATTTTTCTATTATGTGCCTATTCAAGAAATTTAGTTAATATTGAGTATTCAATTACATCATATCTTCCTGAAAGCACTGATACGAAAAAAGGTTTAGATATTATGGATAATGAATTTGTTACCTACGGAACAAGTACATTCCTTATAAGAAACATTACTTTTGAAGAAGCCAAAAGCTTAAGTGAAGAAATCGAGGAGATTGAAGGAGTAAAGAGTCTTCCTTTTGAAAACACTAGTGATTATTATTCACAAAGTAGTGCTTTATTTACTATAACTTATGATGGTACTGAAGATGATCAAATTTGTGTTGATGCATATAATACGGTACTTAAGATGATTGAGCCATATGATGCACTTGTAAAATCGAGCTTAGTTGATACTTATGCTGATGATTTAGCGCGCGATATTAATAGAATATTAATAATGGTTATTGCAGTTATTGTAGTTGTATTAGCGTTTACGTCAAAGTCATTTGCTGAAGTAATAGTATTCTTAATAGTATTTGGATCAGCAGCTTTACTTAATCTTGGAACGAATTTTTTCTTTGGAACAATATCATTTATTTCAAACTCAGTTTGTGTAATATTACAACTTGCGTTAGCTATCGATTATGCAATTATCTTATCACACAGATTTGCTGAAGAAAAAGCTAAGGGGCTAGAACCTAAAGAAGCTTTAGTTGAAGCTTTATCTAAAGCAATTCCTGAAATTGCTGGTTCTAGTTTAACTACAATTTCTGGTTTACTTGCACTTTGTTGTATGACTTTAAAACTTGGTGCAGATATGGGTTTAGTACTTGCAAAAAGTATTGTATGTTCAATGATTATTGTATTCTTATTCATGCCAAGTGTAATATTATTGTTTACAAAAGCAATTGATAAGACAGGCCATAAAGATTTTGTACCAAAGATTACATTCTTTTCAAAATTCATATTAACATTTAAGCATGTTATTCCCGTAATTTTTATTGCATTAGTATCTGTTTGTGC
>CAVEPF010000132.1:1690-8008 GCA_963617645.1 Anaerotignum sp.
CAAATAGATTAAGTTACTCATATGCTCAAAGTGCTATTGATACAACAAAACCTACTGATTCAATGATTGCAAGTGAACAAATTAAAGCTATATTTGGATCTAAAAACCAATTTGTTATCTTAGTACCAAAAGATGATTATGAGGAAGAAAAAGAGATAGTAACTTACTTAAAAACAAAAGAATTAGTAAGTGATATTACTTGTATTTCAAATGTTGAATTAACACAAAATGGAATTACTTATACATTAGTTGATCAAATTAATTATAAAGACTTTGCTTTATTTGCTGGTATTGATCAAGATACAGCTAAACAAATTTATTTAGCATATGCTTATTTATCAAATGATGATAAACCTGAAGAAGAAGTTTTAACATTTGAAGCTAATCCAGATATTTATACAACTTGTATTCTAGATATAGCAGATACAGCTTTCTCACATGATGATTTCATTAAAGCTTTCTTAGACAATAATGAAGATTTACTAGATACTTATAATGATGCTAAAGAGCAAATTGAGGACGCAGAAGATCAATTAATTGGTACAAATTATACTCGTATTGTATTTAATATTGATGCCGAAATAGAAGATGCTGAAGCTTTCAATTTAATCGATGAATTTAATAGTGAATTAAAACCATATCATACAGGAATTATATTTGCTGGTGATTCAATGAATTCATATGATTTAAACTTAAGTTTCTCTACTGATAACTTATTAATATCTATTTTAACTATAGTATTTGTTTATTTAGTATTAATGTTTACATCAAATTCATGGGGTTTACCATTACTTCAAGTAGCAACAATTCAAGGTGCAATTTTCATAAACTTTGCAATTCCTGCAATGCAAAATACAAATATATATTTCTTTGTATATTTAATTGTATCTTCAATTCAGATGGGCGCAACAATCGATTATGCGATTGTTATAACAAATAGATACACTGAACTTGTAAGTATGCCTTATGAAGAAAATAAGGATAAAAAAGAAATTAAGAAACAAGCAATTATTGATACACTTAATCAATCATTCCCTACTATTGTTACAAGTGGAACAATTATGATAGCCGCAGGTTATTTAATTTATGCATTTGTAAGTGATCCATTAATTTCAACATTAGGAAAAGCTTTAGGACGTGGAACTGTTATATCAATTCTATGTGTTATGTGTGTATTACCACTATTCTTATATTTCTTTGCAGATAAATTATTAAAATTAAAACTTCCAAAGATTGATAAAACAAAATATAAAAATCGTATTAAAAAATTAAAAAAGGAGGAAACTACAAATGAAAATTAGAAAAGTTTTGATTACTATTTCTACACTTTTATTACTATTTACTATATCTTTAATTTCAACTAACTTATATGTAAATGCGGACGAGACTGAGTATTATGTAACATATTCAACAGATAATTATTCACGTAAACAAAAGAATATTATGACTTATGTTGAAACTTCTAGTACTAGTGGCGAAGAAGAAAGTAAAAATTGTTATTATGTATTAGAAAATGTAGAATTAGATTCTACAACTCGCTTTAGAGTTGAGTCTAAAAATGGTGCTGTATATTATGCTAAAAACGGTCAAGCAATGAGCGTAAGTGCATCAACTACTAGCAAATATACTATTTATTTCTCGCTAGATTATATTTATGATGAGGCTCATACTACTGATACTGATCCAGTGATTACTACAACTGATGCTCATATTTCATATAGTGCTTATTTAAAACCTAGTTTCTATGTAACTGTTGGGTCTAATAGTTCTACAACTGAAAGTGGCGAATCAGATATTAGCGCTACATATGAATTAAAATTTAATCAATATAATAGTGCTTATGACGAATATTATATTGATGAAATAACTTTAAAATCTGGAGATATTTTAACTTTTAAGAGTAACGAAAAAGATAGTGACGGAAACAATATCTCAGTTCCATATTCTACATCAAGTGATACTTATGAAGTAAAGAAAGACGGATTATATAGAATTTTATATACTCCAGGTAAAACTGAAGATAGTAAAGATTATAGATTTAATGAAGACGGAGCTTACGGTGAGGGTGAAGATTACACATATTTTGCCTATGTATCTGAAGCTAGCGAATACTTTATTGAATTTAAAGATAATTACACATCTAAGTATGTAGAATCAGATTCAAAAGAATTTGAATACGAAGGAAATACTGTTATTTCATATAAATTAACTTATAATAGAGATTCAAATGCAGGTGGTTATATTTCAAAAGAATTCTTCATAAATTTACGTGACACTAATTTTAACTATAATATTTATAAGTTAGAAGATGGTGTTTATACTAGAATTGATGATGATAATGATGAAGATACAGTTGTATCAAAAATAGATGTTGAAGATGTAAATTGGTATAAGGCTTCGTTCTTTGTTTTAGGAGACGAAAAATACAAAACTTCATTAACAAAACAAGATAGAGCAATTAATGATTATTATATTGCTAGTAATACTAATAATTATTTATTTGATGAGTATGGTAATCGTGATTTAGATGATACTTACATGTTTACTAAAATTGAAGAAAATGATGATACTGATTTATACACTGAAGATTATGAACAATATATCTTAACTATTACAGTAGATGCATACGTTGCAAGAAATAATCTTGAATTCTATATTACTAATGGCGTAGATGATTATAAGGATGTTAATGATTACATTTCTATTAACACAGCTGGTAAATATGAAATTGTATTCTCTCCTGATCACATTTATTCTCGTACTAGACATTATAAATATTCATTAATTAAAGATGAAGTAGAAAGCGAAGAAATTAATATCACAAGTTTAGAAGAATTTATTACTTTTGTTAAAGAAGCTAATAATGATACTAACTATACAATTAATAAAGAATTTAATTTAACTTGTGATCTTGATTTAACTGATCAAACAATTGATTCAATTAAAGAATTCCATGGAACTTTTAATGGTCATTTCCATAGAATTAAAAATTATAAATTAGAAACTGATGAAACAAGAGAAAATGTATCATTATTTAATTTAGTTACTAAAGAAGCTATTATAAAAGATATTTATTTTGATAATGTTAATATAAGTGCTAAAGATTGTTCATATGTTGGTTTAATTGGTAAGTTATACGGTAAAGTAGAAGATACAACAATTACAGGTACTATTACAGGTAATTCTTATGTAGGTCCTATTGCATATATGGGTAATTATGTATTAAGTGATACAGATTCTACAACTGATTCTACTAAAAAGTATGGATATAGTTATGCTACAGAAGTTACAAACTATGTTAGTGTATATGGTAAAGCTTATGTAGGTGGTATTTGTGGATACAACGGTGGAAGAATTGTTGAATCTGTAAATGAAGGTTATATTAATAATAAATCATATCCATCAAATGATAATGTTCGTTGTGTAGGTGGTTTAGCTGGATATTCTGTTGGTGAAATTATATCTTCGCAAAATAATGCTGTAGTAGGTTATAAGACTATTGGTTCATTTGTTGGTGGTCTTTGTGGATTATCTAATGGTGCCTTCTATTTCTCAAATAACTATGGTAATGTATACGGAAGAAATAATGTAGGTGGTATTGTAGGTTACTATACAACTGTTACAAGTGATTCTGATTACAAGGGCTATTTTGGTGATACAAATTATGAAGATATTTTAAATTCATTCTTATCTTCTGATTCTACAGATTTAGATGAAAGCCAAGATTTAAAGAAGAATGTAATTTATTATGTATATAATAACGGTGACATTTTTGCATCAAGTCAAAATGTTGGTGGTTTATGTGGATTAGTTGATATTAATTCAACAATTAAAGGTTCAATAAGCCGTGCTAACATTACATTAGATACAGGCAATTATTGTGGTGGACTTGTAGGACAAATGTCTAATGGAACAATTTCTGAATGCATTGCATATGGTAATGTATACTCTAATGGTTCATCTGCATCATGTACAGGTGGTATTACTGGTTATTTAAATGGTACAATTAGTTATGTTTCAAGCTATACTGTTTTAAGTGGTTATAATTATATTGGTGGTATTGCAGGTGCAATCTCATCATCATCAAAAGTTATTTCTACAACTAGTGATTGTTATATTGTTAAAAAAGATAATAGCAGTTACATTGGAAATGTAATTGGAAAAGCTGATTGTTTAAGTGAAGCTGATTCTACATTTAATGAACAAGTTAAGTATAATTATTATATTGATAACGAATTTAAAGGAATTAATGGCGTTAATTATAATGAATTAGATGCAGCTGTTGGTTTAACAAGAGATGAATTTATTTCTAAAGATATATTATCTGTTAAATTTGATAATAGATTTGCAAGCACTTATTTTGTTGGTGGAACACAAGACAATAGTTATGTCTATCTTCTATGTTTTGAAGAACTATTTGATATTGATAATTTTGATGTAACACTTGATGTTGATTCTCTTGGAAAAAAACAAATTGATAATTTATTTAATATTGAAAAAGATATTGCTAAAAAGTCTAATATTGTTGTTTACATGGAATGGAATGAAGATAAGGGAGATTTATATAAAGACGATAATATCACTTTGAATACTGACAATTTTGAAATTAATTCTATTATTAGAGTTTATGACAATCAAAATGTAAATGATCCAGCGTTTAAATATGCAGAACTTTCAAATAATGTTTACTACTATTCTGGTGATTTAAACAAGTATGTTGTAACATGGGACAAATCTAGTGACAATATTATTTACGCTAAATATGAAGTGATTACAACTACTTTAAAGAGTGAAGATGGATTCATTTTAGTTGAAGGTGAATTTTTACCAGGTACTACTTTAACTGTTGTGCAAAATGGCGATAATTATTCTCTTAAGTTCTATAGAAATAACGAAGAATATACGTATGATAATATTGTTGTAAAAGTAAAGGATTTAGATAAAACAATTTATATTTGTAATGGCAGTGATAAAGAAAAAGTTGAATATGATTCTTACGGAGAATATCAAAAGTTTAGTCTTGATAATTCTAAAACTGAATTCTTATTACTTTCAAATGAACAAGGATTAAAACCATATGCATATGTTTTATTTGGAGTAGGTGGAACATTAGTTTTAACTTTACTTGTTACAAGTGTTATTCTTATTGTAAGAAAAAATAAAAGAAAAAATAAATAATCTTGAATAAATGAGAAAATTTTCATATTTTCTCATTTATATTTAATTATTTAATAAAATAAAAAAATAATATATAATATATAAAAATGGAGGTAATTTATGATTAAAAAAATAAATTTTTTAATTAGTGCTTTGTTTATTGGCGTAACTACTTTTAGTGTTAATAAAAATGAAATAAATTACAACGAAAATGATTCTATAAATTTAAGTGATAATTTAAACAATAATGATTATTCATTATATGGTACTCAAAGTTTACTTGACCCTGTCGATTATATATATAGTAGATATGATGCTAGTAGTGTTTATATGACTGAAGGGTATTATTTAAGCGGATGGGATTATACAAGTCAAAGTACGTTAAATTATACGTATAATAAGAACCATAATAGTCAAATTACTGGTACTTGTGGTGTCGTAGCTTGTACTAGCGCTAGTTATTATATTGCAAAAAAATATAATTATAGTAATATTCCAAGTGATTTAGATACAATATTTGAAAAATATGTTGGATATTACAATATAACTGGAAGCGAAGGAACATCTTCAAGTTCTTATAAAAATGCTATTCCTTGGCTTTTTGATTCATATGGGTATACAATCAAAGCTAATAGATCTACAGCTTTAAACAAATATACGAAAATGAAAGAAAAAGCTAGAGCTAAAGTCCCAACTATTATTTCTACATCAAATACAACATTATATCCTTCTCATTCAATGGTTGTTATGGGATATAAAACCTATAAAATTACTTATAAAAATAAAAACAAGGATAAAACAACAACCGAAACTTATTATGCTGTTGATGAAGGTTGGGGTAGAGATAAACCAGCATATTTACTTGAAGGAAATATGCCAAGTTTTTGGGAAATTACTACAATTGATATCTAAGGAGTAAATAATGAAGAAAATAATTATATTATGTATTTTAATTTTTACAAATATCTTTTGTTTAACTAGTTGTTCTCCAAAAGCTAATTATTTGTGGTGCTTTTCTATTACGAAAGATAGTCACTTTTCATTCGATTATGTTGCAGGTGAAGATACGTTTGACGGGGAAAACAGGACATTTATTGTTAAAGACGAAGCTAAATTTGTTGATTTTTTAGTTGATTTAGATGATTTTGATACTAAAATTGG
>CAVEPF010000133.1:0-3368 GCA_963617645.1 Anaerotignum sp.
TAGGCGCAAGTAAATTATAAGATAAATGTCCATCATTTGTTAATATAAGTAATCCTTCTGTATCAATATCAAGACGGCCTACAGGAAAGATTTTCATTTTAAAATATTCTGGCACTAAATCAAGAACTGTTTTTTGTTTTGGGTCATATGTTGCGCTTATGTATCCTTCTGGTTTATTTAACATTAAATAGACAAATTTATCATATTTAACAGATTCATCAAAAATATTGATTTCGTCGTTTTCTGTATCAACCTTTATATCATCTGATAAAACAACTTCTCCATTTACACGAACATATCCTTTTCTAATCAAAGCTTTTACTTCTTTTCTAGAACCATAATTTAAATGAGCTAAAACTTTATCTAATCTTTCCATATTATACCTACCTAGTGCATTTATTATACCAAAAATTAAGTTATATTAATACTGAAAAAGCCTACAAATAAAATGTATTTGTAAGCTTATTTATTTAATCTTTATATTTTATAAACCAATTTGTAATTTCTTCTAAACGTTTAATTCTATGTTTAGGTTTACCACTACGAGATAAATCATGATTTTCACCTTTAAAATATACAAGTTTTGTATCAATTCCTTTATCAACAAGAGCTGTATACATTTGCATACCTTCAGCTACAGGACATCTATAATCACATTCTGAATGAATAAATAGTGTAGGTGTTTCTACATTTTTTGCATATTTAAGTGGGGAATGGAACCATAGTTTCTCATAATCATCAAAGATTGAAGAAGCTTGTTGATCACGTGAGAAACCAATACCAATATCTGATATTCCGTAGAAAGATACCCAGTTTGCAATAGATCTTTGGCTTGCACAAGCCTTAAATCTATTAGTGTGCCCAATAATCCAGTTAGTCATGAATCCACCATATGAACCACCAGTTTCAAATATATGAGTAGTATCTATTTCTTTGTATCTCTTAATTACTTCGTCACAAAAATTCATTAGATCTTCATAGTCAACTGTACCATATTTGCCTCTAATATCAGCAAATTCATTTCCTCTTCCATCACTTCCAGTAGGATTTGTGAAGAATACAAAATATCCTTGGTTAGCCCAAAATTGCATTTCATGATAGAAAACAGGTCCGTAAACTGTTTTAGGTCCTCCGTGAATATCAAATACAGCTGGATATTTTTTATTTGGATCAAAATCTCTTGGCTTTAATACAAATCCATGTAATTCTTTTCCATTAGACATATAATTAAATGTTTCAGGAACAATTATATCTTTTTCATTTTTAAACTCTAAATTAAAACTAGTTACAGGACTTAATTGTTCATTATATATTTCTTGAGGAGCCATATCATATAAAGCAACCATGATTAATTTATCTTTATAAACATCAAATGAATCAATTGAACCTTCTCTATCAATTACTCTAGTGATTACTCCGTCTTTATAAGAATATAAATAAGCAGAGTCAAATATAGTCGCAATAAAGTATATAGTGTCTTTTACTACCTTTAATACCAAACCGGAACCATATCTAACATCACTACCAACGCTAGATCCAATAGCCTCACCAAATTTAGCACGTAAACTAATTTTTTTTGTAGAAGGATTAAAAGTATAGAAATCAGGATTAGTATTCATTCCGTATTCATTGTGATTACCAATTAAAATAATTTCATTATTTAAGAAACAAATTTCTCCTACATTTAAATCGTTACAACTAATAATTAATTCACTTGTTTTAGTTTCTAAATTTAGTGAATAAATATTTGAAGAATCAAATTCTAATTTTGGAGTATTTTTAGTTGCACTATAGTAAATGTATTTTTCGTCATTTGATACATAGATTGAACCAATGCTTAGAGATGTGTCAGATAATAACTCTAATTTATGAGACTTAGAGTCAAATAAATAAAGTGCTTGTTTAACTCCACGAGTGAATGTAGAGCCATTCCACCACCAAGGATTTTCTTCAATAAATTCATAATCTTCGTTTTCTTTATAATAATCCTTAGACTTTTTAATATAATCTTCTTCACCTTTATATAAATCTGGCCATTTAGGATCAAATGTTCCTAAAACTAAAAAGTTACCATTTGTTAATTTATGTAATTTTGATACACCAATAGGAAACTCTAAGAATAATTCAGCTTCTCCACCTTCAGTACTTATCTTATAGAATTTAGAACCATTAGCTTTAGAGTCTTTTCTATCACTTTGAAATACGATATTTGTATCATCTAAAAAGAAAAATCCAAGTTCGTGTTTCCCGTTTGTTAGCTTAATATCAGTATTATTTTTATGTAAATAAATATATGAATCATAAGAATTAGTTTCTAGGTTAGAAACAGATACATTATAAGCGTACATTTTTCCGTTTTTAGAAAATGTAGGATTAGATAAATATTTAATTTTAGTAAAATCATCAATTGTTATTTGTTTCATATAAATCTCCTTTTAAGCAGTTTTACTTTTCCATAAATCTTTTTGGTACCACTTAGACCATTTTAAGAACACAAAATAAATTATACTAGATAATCCCCAAGTTACAGGATATGCAGTATATAAAAGCCACAATTCATGGGCTACAACATTCATCATAAATGTAACATAAATAACTCTAAATACACACCAAATAAGTAACATAATAGACATAGGTATAATTGCATGGCCTGATCCTCTTAAAAGAGCTGCCGTACAATGTGCAAACGCAAGTAATGGATAGAAGAAACATACTGTATGTAAGGCAGTTACGCCGTTTTTTATAACCTCTTCTGCGTTGTCCCCAGATACAAATAAAGCTATCAATTTATCTGCTAGAAAATATCCTATAATTCCTATACAAAGAGCTATTATACAAGAAGTAATAATTGCAAACCTTGTTCCTCTTTTAGCTCTAGCGACGTCTCCTGCACCTAAATTTTGACTTACAAATGTAGCTAAACTAATTTGGAAACATGTAATAGGTAAGAATGCAAAACCTTCTATTTTTGAATAAGCACCACATCCACTCATAACATCTGAACCAAATGAGTTAATATTTGATTGAATAACAACATTTGCTAACCCAATAACAGAATTTTGAACGCCTGATGGTATACCATTATATAATATTTCTTTTAACATTTTCTTTTCTGGTTTTAATTCTTTAATCTTCAATTGATAAATAGTATTTTTCTTAATTAATACTATAAACGCTAAAATAGCTGAAACGCTTTGACTTAAAATAGTAGCTAAACTAGCTCCGCTAACACCTAAGTTTCCTCCGTATTCACTTATAAATAAAACATCAAGACCAACATTTAGTAATGAGGAAATAATTAAAAATATTAAAGGTCTTCTTGAATCTCCTAGAGCTTGCAATATTGATGCAAAAGTATTGTATAAAAT
>CAVEPF010000133.1:3378-4133 GCA_963617645.1 Anaerotignum sp.
AAATAACAGAAGCTACACCTATAAAATATATTCTAAAATAAGAAATCGAATTAGGTAGTACATTTTCTGGTGTTCCCATAGCTTTTAGTATTGTAGGAGCTAAAAGTGTTCCTAAAATCGTTAAAATAATAGAAGATATAATACCGACTATTACATCATTGTGAATAGCTTTACGCATATTAGTAATATCATTTTTTCCAAAATACTTAGCTATTACAACACCGGCACCACTTGCAAGTCCTATAAAGAAAGAATTAAATAAAAATATTAAATTTCCACTACTACTTACAGCAGCTAAAGCTTCTTTGCCTATCATATTTCCTACAATTATACTATCAACAATATTGTATAATGTTTGAAATAAATTTGAAAAAAAGATTGGAATCGCAAAAACTAATATCGTTTTCCATTCTTTTCCTTTCGTCATGTCTATTGTTTGTTTCAAAATATCAAATCCTTTTTAATTGTTTCATAAATTATAAAATAAGATTTGTATAAAGTCACATTTTTTGCTTAAAAAAAGAGTAAGTTTTTTCTTACTCTTTACTGAAGTCTATCTAGACTAATTTCATATGCTCTATCAAGAACTAAATGTGTAAAACCTGTTGTAGAAATTTGTTTTACAACATCATTTTGATTGTTTAAAATCAATAACTTTTCCTCAAATTTTTCACTAGTGTTATCAATTCTTTTGATAAGTGTAACAATGTGAGAATTTAGATCTTGAGTTAATTCTTTAATAGAGTTTTTTTCTT
>CAVEPF010000134.1:0-3245 GCA_963617645.1 Anaerotignum sp.
AAATTAATAGATAGACCTACTACTATTTTCTTTAAAATGCTTAATATTAATGAAGTTTGATTAAAGTCTTTATTTAAAATAAATCTATAATTTCATGAACTAAATTAGAAATCATGTTCGCACATTAATACTATAAGAAGAGTAATCATTTTAATATCTAGTATTAATTTTAAATAGTTTAAAACTTTCTTCTAATACATTAATCTTTATTACGTCTCTCTAAAATTAGTTTACCAAACCATTCGATCATTTTAGGGTCTTGATGAGAGAAGAAGGATGATGTTTTAGTATCTAGCGTTTTAATTAAATTCATATCTTCATCATCTAATTCAAATGAATAGATATCAAAGTTTTCTTTGATACGATTTTCATGTGTAGATTTTGCAAGAGAAACAATACCTCTTTGATAAAGCCAACGAAGTATTACTTGTGCTACACTTACATTGTGTTTATCTGCAATACTTACTAAGACTTCATTTTTAAACATGTTGTTTCTACCTTCCGCAAAAGGTGCCCATGCTTCAAGGACTACACCGTATTTATCAGCCCATTTTTTAGCTTCAATTTGTTGATTAAATACATTTACCTCAATTTGATTTACCATTGGTTTGATTTTAGCAAATTGGCAAATATCTACTAATCTATCGGGATAGAAATTAGATACACCTATAGCCTTAGCCTTGCCTTCTTCATATAGTTTTTCTAAGTCTCTATATGCTCCGTATACATCAGATAATGGTTGATGAAGTAACAATAAATCTACATAATCAGTTTTTAATTTCTTTAAAGATTCAATAACTGATGTATAAGTTTTACCTTCTTTGTAATTATCAATCCAAACTTTAGTTGTTATAAAGATATCTTTTCTATCAAGCCCTGACTCGACTAAAGCTTCCCCAACCTCAGCTTCATTAAAATATGATTGTGCTGTATCAATATGGCGATATCCAGCCTTAAGAGCTGTTAAAACACTTTCTTTACAATCTTCTTTTGAAATTAAATAAACTCCAAATCCATTTGCTGGAATTGTATTACCATTATATAACTTAATAGAATTCATAATTAAATCTCCTTTTTAATATAATTAATATGTTCATCTATAGATTTATTGAATAGTCCTAAAGTTAAATTTAAATTAGGATTTATTTCTTTAAAATCTTTAACACTGTTATCCATATATGCTAAATCATTTGTGTAACTATTTGCAAATATAACTACTTTACCTTTGTAATCTTTTAAATAATCTTTTACAAAACTTGCAACAGGACGTGGGAATGTGTACCACCAAATAGGAAAGAATATTAAAATATTGTCATATTGATTAACATCAATATTAATTTCTTTTATTGAAGGAAAAGCTTTATTTTGCCATTCCTCTTTAGCTTCTACGTATGCACACTCTGTATAGTCTTTTGAGTACGGAATTTCTCTTTCAATTCTAAGCGTTTCAAAATTAAATTTCTGATTTATTTCAGATATAATTGTTTTAGTGTTATTCGACCAACTAAAATATGTAATTAATGTTTTCATAGTCTACCTCCAACTTTATTTTAATTTAACTTGTGCATTAATATTTATATAAATTGTCTATTGTGCTATACTAAAAACGTATAGTGGAGGCGTATATGATTGAAACTTATTTATTAGAATATTTAGATGTTTTTTATAAAGAAGGTTCACTTTCTCGTGCAAGTCAAAAATTAAATATTTCTCAACCTTCTTTAACACGTGCAATGCAAAAGATAGAACAAGAACTAGATTTAAATATATTCGATAGAAGTGGTAATAAAATAGAGATAAACAAAAATGGAATTGTTTTACTTGATTATGTTAGAGATATATTGTCACTAAATAAACTATTGCTTGAAAAAGCTAAAGAATTAAAAGAAAAAGAATTGTTAATAAATATTTCAATGGTAGCACCTGGTATTAAATTTTATTATTCTAATTTTTTCTTTAATAATTTTGATAAATACAAAGCTTTAATTGAGAACAAAAGTACATGCATAAAAAATGTAAAAGAAGGTTTATCTGATATAGCATTTATTGATGAATATGTTAAACTTGATGGGATTGAATGCGTAAGAATTGTTACAGAAAAATTATATGTATGTTTGCCAGACACTCATTTCTTATCTAAAAAAGATAAAGTTACATTAGAAGAAATTGACGGACAGTCATTTCTACTTAGCAATAATATTGGAATTTGGGATTCTTGGGTTAGAGAAAAGTTAACTAAATCAAAGTTTTTTATTCTTGATCAAGAAAGCTTGTCTGAGGTTGCAAGCCTATCTTCAATTCCAAGTTTTCAAACAAATTTAAGTATGAAATTTGATACTAGAGTTGACCGTGTGTTAATTCCTATTGATGACCCGAGTGCAAAACTTACGTTTTATGCACTATATAAAACAAATAAAAAAGATAAGTTTAATCTAATTAAGTATTTATGATAAAACAATACTAAACATTAATAATGTATAGAAAAAATATTAAAATTCTACTATCATTTATAAGAGGTTCCTATGAAAATAATACATTTTGCCGACCTACATTTAGGTTCAAAATTTGAACGAATGAGTGAAGATGTTAAAAATACACTTAATTCAAAATTAAGAAATGCATTTACAGAAGTTATTGATTTCGCGAACAAAAATAATATTAATACTATACTTATGTCAGGAGATATTTTTGATAAAAATACTGCCCTAATTAGTGATAAGAAATTTTTTTACGATTCTATTAAATTAAATTCTCACATAGATTTTTATTATATAAGAGGAAATCATGATAAGAATTCAAAATATGATGAGACAATAGATAATTTACATACATTTGAAGGCGTTAAGTCTTATATTAAAGATGATGTTAGGATTATTGGTTATGAAATTAGTGAAAATAATCAAGAATTATATGACTATAGTTCTTTTACAAGTGATAAATATAATATCCTCTTGTTACATGGTAATATTTTTAATCTACGAGATGATTATTATATTGATTTAAAAAAATTAGAGAATAAAAATATTAATTATTTAGCTCTTGGTCATATTCATAAAAAATGTAGTGGATATATAGGCAATACTAAATATGAATATCCTGGATGTTTACTTGGTCGTGGGTTTGATGAAGAAGGAGAAAAAGGCTTTTTAGTTTTAGATACAAAAAACTCTGAAACTACTTTCCATGTAATTTCTGATATTATTTTTGAGAAATTTGTGCTCTCAGTAACTAACAAAAATGAGGCT
>CAVEPF010000135.1:0-10236 GCA_963617645.1 Anaerotignum sp.
TAATATGTTTATGTTCCTCCTTATATAATTACAGACTTAATTTCCGCTTATATAATTATATATGTTAGTAAATTAAACAAAATAGAATTTGTCATCGGTTTAAACAACTATCGAAAAATCTTTTGTATAATCTTAGCAGATAATGAATTTGAATTTACTGATATTTCTGTTATTATCACATTTCTACAACAAATGAAATTAGAACGGATTTATATTCTTTTCATCCTCATCAAAGTGATGAAAAAGAATCGTGTGAAAATAATCACGAACTTTATAGGTATATCCTCCATAAAGGAAAATCATTTGATAAATATGATTAAAAAAGTTTTACTAAAATAACATGTCATGTTAATTCTCTTATCAGAGAAAGTGAAAACTATTCCAAACACGTAGAAATGTTTCAAGTATTTTGTGGCAATGAAATTTTAGAGAAATTAGTTGTCTCTTTAATATCACCTAACAAAGTAATTCTTAAACCAGAATTACTAGATTAAAAAAAGTGTATAAAGCTAAACACCTCGCAAACAACATCACGTATAGTCTAAAAAGTGAAATTAAAATTAAGAATTAACCTAAAATAAAAATCTTTGCTCATGTAAAATTATCATTTATTTATTAATCACAATAAAAAACTCACCTATCATATGACAAGTGAGTCAAATATCAAAATAATTAAGTTTTCTAGAAATCAGTCAACTATAATCTCAAATTCAAGTGCATACTCTTTTGTTATTTTTAAATCAGTTGTAAAATTTAAGCTTAAATTATGATTAAGTCATTTAAATTATATTTATTTTATAAACTTTCCTATTTCAACAAATATTTTGCCGCTTTTAGATAATCCACCAATTGATATTAATTTAATTCTGCCATAACCTTTAAGAGAAATTACATCATTTAGTAAAATTTGTTTTGATACATTTTTTTCTTCTTTGCTGTTGATTTTAAGTAAACCTGCTTTTATCATTTCTTGGACTTTGTTTCTAGAGACTCCAAATCCTTCACTTGTAACTAAATCAATTCTAAGAGAAGCTAAAAAGTGCTTTTTTATCTCTAATTCAGGACTAAAATCGCCACTTATTTTATCAACGATTTGAAGTTTAACTTCTGTTTTATTGATCTGAAAAACATTTTGGCACACAAAATCACTCATTTGTTTAGCACAAACTATATAAATATCCTTTTCCTTGTTAATTAAAATATCACCAATCATATTTCTTTCTATTTGTAAGGACATAATAGTACCTAAAACCTGTCTATGATTAATTTCACCATATTTTTTATTATACAGAACATTAATAATATCAATATCGAAATCTTCATCAATCTCAAAAGGACTAATTAAAGCTCTTTTATATTCGTCATTTCCACTAACATTTGAAAAATACAAATAAATACCATTGTTTTTTCCAATAACATAAGACAAAATTTCTTGTTCCCTTAAATTTAGAAATTTTGTAAGTGTCATTTTCATACTGCTTAAAGCTTTATTTTTATACCCTTCAAATCTTTTAGCAATAAATTCCTCTTCTTCATTTAAATTCATTTTGTTTTCTCTAAACTTTCTTTAAGTTCTAAAAGTTCTAAATATCTTTCACTTTTTATTAAATATTCTTCTTCTACTTGATCAAGTTCTTTTTGAGCATCGACTAAAATTGTATAATCACTTGTATTCTTTTTTAAGACTTGTTTTAATTCAGCCATTCTTTTGTCCATATCAGAAACTTCTTTTTCTAACTTTTCAAGTTCTTTTTTATCCTTACTAGACATAGATGTATGAACTCTAACATAGACCTTCTTTTCTTGTTCATCTTTTAAATCAACAACATTATCTAGGTACTCAGAGAATGTACCATAGAACGAATTAATTCTCTTATTTTCAAAATACAAAATCTTATCTGCTATATGATCTAGAAAATATCTATCATGTGATACACATAAAACAGGGCCAATAAATGAATCAATATAAGACTCTAAGATTGAAATAGTATAAATATCTAAATCATTAGTTGGTTCATCTAGTATTAACATATTGGGATTTTGTGATAATACTTTTACAAGTTGTAATCTTCTTTTCTCACCACCAGATAAACTTTTAAGTGGTGTATATAGTAATTCACCATCAAATAAGAATTTATTTAATAATGTTTTTGCACTCATTTGTCCGTCTAATGTTTCAATAATATTTGTATCTTTTTCAATATACTTTAACACTGACATTTCTGAATCAGGTAAATCAAAATGTTGTGAAAAATAGCCAATTTTAAGAGTTTCGCCTTTATAAATTTCTCCGCTATCTAAAGAAACCTCACCCATGATTGTTTTAAATAATGTAGATTTACCACATCCATTATCCCCAACAATACCAATATGATCACTTCTTAAAACATCTAAATTAAAGTCTTCAAATAAAACATTATTATTTATACTCTTACTAGCATTACTAATTTTTATAATATCTTTTCCTAAATATGAAGAAATTGAAGAAAATTCAAAAGATTTGTTTTGAGAAAAAGTAATTTTTGACATTTCATTAATTTTTTCAATTCTAGCTTTAGACTTCGTTCTACGAGCTTCAACCCCGCGATGTAACCATTCTAGTTCACTTTTTAAATGTTTTTTAAGTCTTGTTTCTTCGTTTCTTAATTCTTCTTCTCTTTTCTCTTTAAGTTCAAGAAACAACGAATAATTAGCTTTATAAGAATATATTGTGCCATTATCTAACTCAAGCATTGTATTACAACACTTTTCAAGGAAGTATCTATCATGTGTAACCATAAGTAACCCACGTTTATATTTAGAAAGATATTTCTCTAAATATATGATCATGTCATTATCTAAATGGTTTGTAGGTTCATCAAGAATTAAAAAATCTTGATAGCTTACAAGTACAGCAGCTAAAGCTAATCTTTTCTTCTCACCACCAGATAAATTATCTACTATTCTATTAGGATCTAATTTAAGTTTTGTAAGTATAGCATTAGCTTCATATTCTAAAACTTCATGATCTTTAAGTGAAAAGGATAATACATAATCTCTAAAAGTTATGCCTTGAGGAATTTTAGGATCTTGGTCCAAATATGAAATTATTGTATTTCCTGAAATAATAACTTCTCCACTTTTTGCTTTTTCTTCTCCAACAATTAATTTCAAAATTGTTGACTTTCCTGTTCCATTAATACCAACTAAACCAACCTTGTTATTTTCAGTTAATGTAAAATTTACGTTAGTTAAAATTGGTTTATCAGTATATTTAAATGAAACATTTTTAAAATCTATAACCATAAAAATCACCTTTACTATTCTATCATATGAGTAAAACAAAAAAAAGAATTGTAATAAGTAAAATTACAATTCAAAAAATTAATTAGTTTGTTCTAATTCTTTTATTTCGACTTTCCCCATTTTTAAGTCAACAAAAGTAAATGAAAATTCAGAAACATACGCACGACCTAATTTAACTTCGTAAGTAAATAAAGTATTTGTTACATCTTTTAAAATACCTTTTTGTTCAATATGTTTGTTTTTTGTTTTGTGCTCGACTACAGTTATTTTTGTTCCTTTGAGTTTATCCAACTTCTCAATCAGATCATTATAAGTTGGGTCGAAGGTTGAACCCTTTTTCATATAATAAACCTCTCAATCCCTACGCTTTATAAAGTAATTATACAATAATTTTTACATTTTTTCAAGTTTGTCGATTTTTTCATATAAAAAGCTAAAGACTCATGTTATAAATCTTTAGCTAATTATATTATTTTATTATTTTTGTTATATAATTTTTAACATTTACAAAGCCATTTTTACCATAGCCGTAATATCCAAGTTTTGAGCCAATCCACTTGCCTGCACTAGCTTTTTTATTTGTAACAATATCAATATTGTTTACATTTAGACTAAATAATAAATCATATATATTTTCATTTCTAAAAATACCCTTAATAAATATATTATTTGAATCTAGTTCAATACTATTAACTACTTTATCAGTAGAATCAAAATTACCTTCAATTACATTTAAAATTGTTTTACCATTTGATCTAGCGAAATCTAAAGCAAGATAATCTATTCCATAAACAATAAATCCAAAATGTTCAGATTCTAATAAATTCGATAGATCAAATTCTGTATTTACATCAAACTCTAAAGCACTTACTTTAGTTAATAAGGCATAAGGAATAAGATTTATACGATCAGTATAATTAGTTTCTTTTAAATAAAATTTAAGACCATTATTAATTTCATAGAAATCTTTAATATTAGATGGATGTTGCCACATAGGACTTAATGAATTTCCAGCAAAATTGTCACTAATTTGTACTTCTTCGTTTGTTTTAATGTCAACAGGATAATCTCCTTCACTTACAGGGCATCCTGCAAGAAGTGGGTCTGAAATAGATCCGCATAGTGGCCAGTCATTAATCCATTTAACAGGTTCTAAATGACATATTCTTCCGTACGCACGTTTATCTTGGAAATGAACGAATGCAAAATTTTCATTTGAATCATCTAAATCAATTAAAGCACCTTGGTGAGGACCGTTAATTAATGTATCAGATTGATATAAGATTATCTTTGATTCATAAGGACCAAAAATATTTTTACTTCTAAGAGCTACTTGCCATCCACCTTTTACACTTCCAGCTGGTGCTAATATATAAAAATAATCATTTCTCTTATAAAATTTAGGGCCTTCTATTGTAGGATTGTCATTATGACCATCATATACAATTTTATATTCTCCAATAGTTTTACTTAAATCAGGAGAAACTTCTATTACAGCAAGCAAACTATTAAATCCTATTCTACTTTTTACAAATGAAAAAACCATATAAGCTTTGTCATCAACCCAAATAGGACAAGGATCTTCATAGCCTTTACCACTAATTAAACAATTAGGTTTAGACCATGGACCGGTAATAGAACTTGAATGAATTTCAAAAATTCCTTCATCAGGCATAGGATAAATAATGTAAAATAAACCATTATTATATCTAATTGAAGGCGCCCATACACCTTCTCCGTGTCGAACGCAATCAAATTTAGGCCCTAAATTATCAAGTGCATAGCCTACATATGACCACTCAACTAAATTCTTTGAATGTAAAATAGGAAGTGCAGGTAAATGATTAAATGATGATGCAATTAAATAGAAATCGTTTCCAACTCTAATAGCATCAGGATCAGAAAAATCAGCATGAATAATTGGATTTAAATACTTCATATATATCTCCTAGACTTATATTAACAATTTTCAATATCAACACAATGTATTTTATTTTCGAGTTTAGAACTCAATAATAAATATAAATAAAGACCAAACATGATAATTCCTGCAACAAAAGGAATATGATATGGAGCCTTTATATGATTTATAAGAGGCAAGCCATCTGGTGATAACAATGCCATATAATTAACATTACGAACAAGTGAACCAATTAATGCAACCACTAGCATTAAAATAAAGCACCCAAAAGAAATCAATGTATCTTTTTTTAAATTTATAGTAATCATTCTAGATAAATTTATAGCACTTAATACCATTAATGTATGACTTATCATTGATTGAATTGACATTATATGAAATCCTGCATAATCACTAAATACATGTAATGGATATACAAGTACTCCTCCTCCACCTAAAAAGGATACACTTGCTAAAAAAGGAAAAAGGACTTTTAAATTTAGTAATATACAAATAGGTAAGAATAGACAAACTTGATTACAATAATCAAATCGTAAAACATAAACATCAGGTCTATATAGTTTTAACCATGTCATTCTAAAAATTTCAAGAAATAACATAACTAGTGAAATTCTTTTTTGATGTTTAAATAATTGTTTAGAACTAAATTTCCAAGTTAATTTACAAAATACAATTATAAATAAAATTCCTAAAAACGAAGATATAAAGTGATATTTAGAGAACACTCCAAATGTATTAGGAATATCTTTAGTTATTTCTCTTTGATAATCACCATATGCAATATATTTTATATAAAAGTTATACCAAAAATTACTATTTGTCATAACAAAACTCCCGATATATGATAAAATAAATTATAGGTTTTAAACCTCATTTATTATATAACAAAATAAGGAGTAAATAAACATGAAAATCATGGTACGCGTGCACGACTTAGGTAAAGATAGTGCAGAAAATTTAGCAAAGAAAACAAAAGAAATCGGATTTGATGGAGTTCAACTTGTATTATATAAAGCTATTGATGGCTTTAATAAAGAAGCTAATTCAATCCCTTATGAATCAATTTTAGAAACTGCTAAAGCTTTTAAAGAAAACAATATAGAAGTTGGTATGTTAGGTGCTTATTTCAATCCTGTACATTCTAACAAAGACCTAGTAAAAGACAATATTTTACGTTTTAAGGAATATTTAAGATACACTAAAGATTTCAATTGTCTTTATGTAGGTAGCGAAACAGGATCTTATAACGACGACAAATGGACATATAATCCATTAAATAGACTTGATGAAGCTCTAAATGTTGATATAAATACTTTTAGAGAACTTGCAGAATGTGCAAAAGAAAATAATGTGTCGATTGCACTTGAAGGAGCTTATGGACATTGTATGTATTCTCCTTCGAGATTAAACGAACTTGTAACTTCAATTGATAACGGACATGTAAAAGTTACTGTTGATATTTTTAATTATTTAGATATAAGTGCTTATGACACAAAAACTCAACATTTTATGTTTGATGAATCAATAAAATATTTCAAAGATAAAATTGTAATTTATCATCTAAAGGACTTTGTAGTCGACAGCGAAAACAACAAGCTTAAACAAGTTGGACTTGGTGAAGGTATTATGGATTTAAAGTACATAGTAAAGAATGCAGCTAAATTAACACCTAATGCATATTTAATATTCGAAGGATGTCCTAAAGATAAAATGGAAACTAGTCTAAAATATATTAAGTCTCTTTTAAATTAAAATTTAATAATTTACATAATGAAAAGGCCTTGACAATTGTCAAAACCTTTTTTCTTATAATGCGATACTATTTAATACTTCAACTAAATTATAATTAGTATAACTATCACCATAATTGTAATATGTATCCTTATTAAACCATTTAGTAGTTTTATAAGCTTTTAAATTACTTAATGTAATACTTAAATTATTTCCATAGAATGTAATAGAAGATGTTCTATTATTTTTTTCCATGTAGAATACATTATCTGCACATGATGTAATACTATCGGATAAATAAATTTTAGTAAGTGATGTATTTTTGAAACAATCATCTTCTAATGTTGTAACATAATTACTAAATACAACAGTTAAAATGCCTTTACTTTCAAATGCTTTTTGTCCAATTTTTGTAATTTTTTCACCATTCATAAAGATTGGAATGATTAAATTTTGAACAACATCTCCACTAAATCCTGTAATAGTATCACCACTGTTTGTAAGTAATGATGTTTTAGTTGAATAATAAGGATATAACGTAGTGTTACTTGTTAAACTTGTAAAATCAGATACTAAAGAATCATTATTTAAGCTAGAACTTGTAAACCATGCGTTTACTTCATAATTTCCATAAGTATAGTAAGAAAGTGAACTTATAGTATTTCCGTTTATTACATAATAAGCTACAGGATTATTACCAATATATTTTTCATCAATATCTAAGTCAATAGTAAATGAATTTGTAGGAACTGAAGTAGATAATCTTACTTTGTATACTGCATAATCATCAACAATTTCATAATCCTCAAGATAAGGCTTTAAAATATTTTGATAAGTATCGTTTTTATAAACTTCAAAATAAGTATTATCACTAACTATATAGTAATTACTACCAATATAAGACTCATTATTAACTTCAACTAGATTATTATCTACATATACCATAAATTTAATATCTATTTCTTCCCACTTTGCATAAAGTTTATAATCACCTCTAGGCATTGTAGAATTTTCAAATAAATATTTATCTTCTAATGATTCATCATAATACCAACCAATAAATTTAAAATACTTAGAATCTATGAGCTGAATTTTACTAAATTGAGGATAGTTAATAGTATCATTATATTTATATGTCTGAGTAATGTTTTCTAGATCATTAATATTGAAATTATATTCAATTGTATAATTAATTTCACTAGATTTCTTCCAATTACCACTTCTAGCTGTGTATAATTCATCCATTAAATAAGTATAATTATTAACATAATTAATAGCTTCATCAACAGAAACTGTGCCTAAAATATCAACTAGTTCTGTATCACTTGTATTAATTGAAATACTTAGAGCTGATACTTCAATATCTACATTTAATGCTAAAGTAGATATATATTTTTTAGAATCAATTTCAGTTGTACCTATAGATAAAGTCAAATATTTTAAATCACTATTTCCTGTTAATTCAGCTAATGATAATGATAAGTTATATGTACCATTATCATAACTATAATCATTTAATAGTTTTGCTAAATCTATAGTTCTATTGCCTTCTCCAACACCAGATTTAATAGAACTTATAATACTAGAACTAAAACCAAATCCTTCTTGTAATAAGTAATAATAGAAATCATTTAAGAAATTATCTGTTGATGTCATTAATTTCTTTTCATAAGTTTGGCTACCAGAAGGGAATCTTGAAACTTTTTCGCTTCTATACATGTAGACTTTATTATCTCTGATATAATAAGTCAAATCACGATCAGTTCCACCATTTGTATCGCCTGCTGAATAAGGAACATCATTATTAACACCAACTATTACAGGGATGTCATAGAATTTAACGATAATTGTAGGTACTTTATCATAAAGTTTAATAATAACTTCATATTTAATAGTTTCATTAATTGAAATACCAATTACATTCATCTTTACTTTAAATGAACCTGTAATATGGAAGTCATCTAACATAGCAGTATTTAAGAATGCTTCTACTAAACTATTGATACTTGAAATATCAATATAATTTTTATCAGGTGTGCTTATATCGAAGTCTTCATCACATAAAGACATTAAGACATTAAACTTTTCAACAGTTTCATTATTTTTTGAATATATATTGTTTATTTCTAGTGTGTTGAAGTCTGATGAATTATTCTTTTTAAATATAACTTCTAAATCTTCATTTGAATTAAACAACTTTTGTCCATTAATTAATATTTTAATGAAATTATCTCCTGATGAAATCGAGTTTAAATATTCGCTGAAATTAATTGATAATAGTTCTTTATCAGAAACAAGTAATCCAAGACTATCTTTATCAATAGAATCAAGATTTGAGAATTTATCTAGGAATGGTATATCAATACCAAGAATGCTACTTGCAGTACCTAATACCTCTAATGCATCTTTTAAAGACATCTTTAAATTTAAGAAATCATGTGTTGTATCAGAACGCTTTGCAAATTTAACAGAGGCATAAATATAATTGTCAATTATACTAAAGTCAATTGTATAATCATGGTCATCACTAGTCATAGCTACGATGTCTAAATTAGCACTTAAATTAATTGAACCATTTTCTTTAACGATAATGTATAATTTAGCACTTACAGTAAATCTTAATACATTATTTGTATAAATTTCAGTACTAAATGAAATGTTAAATTTCTCTTTTTTAGCTGTATTTAAAATATTTTTAACAAAATCAACAATATTTTTTGTACCTTCAAAGTTTAATACATTTCCATTTAATGTAAATGTTTCATAATTTGAGTTAACATTAATTTTAATTGAATTAAAACTAATGCTATCATAAGTAATATCATTCAATGTTAATTCTAATCCATCTGTACCTTGAATAATTTCGAATTCAATATCAGGTAAATTCATTATTTTTGATAATGCTAAATTAACGTTAATAGCATTTGAACAAATTTCCAATTTAAGGTTATTCAATATTTTTTCAATTGTTAGATTAGAAGTATCAATATTAGTATTAATATTCAAATTAAATGATTCATTAATATAAGAAATTAATTCGTTTAATTCATCATTTGATAAAGAAATTAATGTATTACCATATTGAACTTTAATTTGTTTATTTGAATAACTTATATATATGTCATGTACTGTTGATAATAATGTCAAATTAACATGAGCATACATTTCCTTATTTTTAATATTGATATTTAAGTTAAGATTAATTTTAACTTCCATATCATTTACAATCATAGTAAATGAACTTTCAATATGTAATTTACCATTTACTAGTTCTTTATTAGAACTTACAAAGTTAATTA
>CAVEPF010000136.1:0-6439 GCA_963617645.1 Anaerotignum sp.
GTTTATCTATTTCTTGTAAATTATCAAATTTTTCTGTATCTATTTCTAGTCCATACAATTTTGCAAATATTTGATACTCTGTTGTATTCTTTTTATAAGTTTCTTCTTTATAAAATTTTGATTCTTCTCCGTAAAATTTATTTAATATGTCAACAAAAAACTCACAATCTAAATTAGTATTATTATGATAAATTTCATCAATATAGAATTTTTTCACTCTGTTATCTGGTATAGAGTCATTTCTAAAGCCCTTCCAGAAGATACCTTTACCTGCTATACCATTGTAATATTTTGAATTTCTAGGTAAATTAGCCGATTGAAGTTTTAAAATTCCACGCAAGTTATTTGTCTCTAAAAAATCCAATAATTTATCAAATTCCTCTTCAGTTAAACTTCTAATTTTTTCTATACTAATCATTGTTTGTAATCTCCTTAATCAATCTATATCTTTTACGTAATATACTTTCTATTTTGTGACTAGTTACACTATTTAATGTATCATTATTTAATAAATAACCGTAATAGTACCAATCATTATTAATATATACATATACTTTAAGTACTTCAACTTTTTTTATATTAATATCAAATTGAATATTATCCATATCTAATATTTTTAATACAGAATCACGATAAACAATCTTTACGTTTTTACAAAAATTAAATAAATCACTATTTATATACAACGTATTATTTTTTATATAAATTTCCCGCATATTTTTCTCCTTATTAACCTTATATATTTTAACATTTTACAATGATTTTTTCTTTAATTATTTTGTTTTATTATAAATTGAAATGTTACATAAATAATGTATTTTACTTTTTTATTTTAAGTATATAAAAAAAGAAAAAACTGTGTTAGTCACAGTTTAGTCTTCAATTTCTTTGTTTAATTCTTTTTTCTTAATGAAATTTATTATGCGTTCTAATACAAAACCAGTTATAAATAGAAAATAAATAAGATAAGTTGCTAAGTTTTCTCTAAAGTCTGCACCATTAAATGGTGTTATTATTAAAGATAAAACAATAAATATAACTAAGATAATATTGAAATATTTAGCTTTACTCTTAAACATGCCTCGACCTGCATAATTTGAAAGAGTTGAAATACCTGCAACAATTTCAAATAGATTTGTTAAAAACGATATGCCAAAAACTATAATCATTATAGCATACACAGCAAAACCTGAAACATCAGATGAAATATATTCAAATGTATCAGGAATTAGAGAAATGTTTCTTATAAGGCCACAAAAACCTACGCCTATTAACAAAACTCCGCCTATTAAAAACAAGCGATGTGAAAATACATCAATTCTTTTAATTGAATCCCATTTTAAATTATTTAAATCAAATTTAAGTTCACCAAATGATTCATTATTAAAGTCACTAAATTCAATAGATTTTACTCTTAATTTTAATTTATTAGAATTAAAGCTTAGTTCTGTAGGAGTTAAAAACATTACAGTAACAGCTTCCCATATAAATACCCAAGCACAAATATCGAAAACTTCACTAACAATATTAATAGTAGTTTCATTAGTGCCATACCAAGAGCTAGATTTTGCAACCACATTAAAAAATAAGATGATAATACCAACAAGCACAAGAATAGATGTAGTAATCCACTTACGCTTATTTTCACGTTCTAATGAATAGTGATTTAATTCAATCGCATCATCAAATGCTTCAACAATCTTATCTTTATTAACTCCGGTAAAATCTTTAACTTTAATTTTAACATCAGTTTTATAGATTGCAGGAATATTTTTCAAATGTGATGTAATATTAGAAATTACATCTGTATTTATTAAATATTCTTCTCCTTCAAGTGAATCATCAATAAGTTCACTTGCGCTTTCATATTTTAAAGTTATTGTAACACTACGAGTATCTTCATCAACATTATAGTATTTTTCAAGTAATAAATTTTCACGAGTTTTCATATATTATTCACTAACTATTTTTTTGGCAGCCTCAAGAATTTGTTCGCTTAACTCATTAATATTTTCATTAAATACATTACCTAATGTTTTTAAAATATCATCTATTAAATCTTTATTTTCATAGTTTTGATTAAAATAATCATTATATTCTAAACCTTTTCTATTTAAAACTTTTTTAGTTTCAAATACGCGAGAAAATAATTCAGACTTATCAACATTTGTATTGTAAAGTCCTACAAGTTTAGCAGTTACTAAAATAGAATCAGGTAAAGTGTCGTATTTATAAAAGTTAATCTTTACCATTAAATTAAAATCACTTGTATCATCAGGGTAAGGCATAAACGAAACAACATCATGACCTACAATTTCTAATTTTTCTTCCATATTATTTAATTTCCTTTATCCATAAATAGTTACAAACAATAGCACAAGTTAAAAGTGTTAAGTAAAATAATATTGACATAACGAGCGCAATATTAGATAAATAAGCATATTTATACACTACACTCTCTCGTGCATGAATAATTTCACCGTCATCATAAACAATTAGATTTTCATGATATGGTTCATACTCTATTGAACAATCATCACGTAATTTACTAATTTGATAAGTTTTTGTAACATACAATTTAGCGCTGTATTTATAAAGTTCATTATCTCTATAAATTATAGGGAAAATATGATACCAAAACACATTAGAAACATATTTAAATCTTTCTTTTTTTGAATTAATAAGTTTAGATATATAAGTGATTTCTAGTGTTATTTCTTCAGACTTAGCATCTTCTATTTCAATATCACATGATAAATCTATATTCTTATTTTCAAATATTACATTGTTATTTTTATCTTTTACAGTAACTAAAACATTACCACTTAAAGATGGACGAGTTATATATAAATTCATAAATTTGCACCTTAATACATTATAGCATATTAAAAGATTAATTTAAATGCTGTATTTTATTAAAAAAATCTGTAAAAATGGACTAAAGCCATCCTTACAGAATATTTTATCTATTGCTTGATTTAAAGAATAATGCAAGAGTACCTGGTCCTGAATGAGAACCAATAACTGTTCCAATGTTTGAAATAATTATTTCACTAGGATTACTAACCTTTAGTACTAATTCTTTTAAATGCATTGCATCCTCTAAGCAGTTTGCATGAGTAATACAAATTGTAGGATATTCTTTATCAACAGTTTTTTCATATTGTCTAACAATTTCAGTAATTGATGATTTTCTACCAATCTTTTTAAATTTGGGAATTAAATGACCTTCATTATCAACATGAAGCACAGGCTTAATATTTAAGGCCTTACCTACAAATGCAGCCGCATTCGAAACTCTTCCGCCCCTTCTTAAATATTCAAGATTAGAAACTGTGAACCAATGCGACATATGAAATTTAAACGTTTCTAGATCGTTTTTATTCTCAACTAGACTCATGCCGTTTTCTCTATTTTTACATGCATGAAGTGCAATTAATCCTTCACCTGTTGATGCAGCAAGTGTATCAACAATTTTAATTTGTCTATCAGGATACATTGTCTTAAGTTCCATAACAGCTAATCTACAAGAATTGAAAGAGCCAGATAAACCTGAGGAGAATACTACACCTAAAATATCAAATCCTTCTTCTAAATACTTTTTATAAGTATTAATGAAGTCTTCACTGTTTAATTGAACTGTGTGAGTCATAGCACCGTTTTCCATTTCATTATAGAATTCAACAATACTTTGTTCTCTAAAGTCAGCATAATTTGTATAAGTATTTGCACCAACACTATATTTCATTGGCATGACGATTAAATCATTTTTTTCAATGTATTCACTAGGTAAATCACATGTTACATCAGTAATAATTTTATAATTACTCATTATTTTCCCTCTTTTCTAGCACGAATAGCTTGATAACGAGCCTTGTAGTTCTTTGTTCTATACATTTGATTAGTTAATTTTTCAATCTTTCTTTCACGTTTCTTTTTATATCCAGGAGTAACCTTATCATCTTTTGCAATATGTTTTCTTGCGCTACGTTCTACTTCATTTAAAGGTTTAACACGTTTAACACGAGTATTTCTTCCTTTAAAATCAACAAATTCTCCGTTTTTAATATCTTTATAAACAGGCTCAATACCATGTTTATTTAAGAAATCTAGGTAATCATTATCAATATCTTTATAGAATGAATAAACAGTACCAGAATAATTCATTCTACCTGTTCTACCACTTCTATGTAAATAGAATTCAAAATCTTGAGGAAGATCATAGTTAATTACATGACTTACTCCATCAATATCAATACCTCTACTTGCAACATCACTAGCTACAACATATTGATATTTTAAGTCATTGATTTCTTTTAATGTATGTTTTCTTTCGCGGATTGACATCTCCCCAGATATCATACAAACAGATTTATCAAGTTCTTTAAGATGAGAATATAGATTAAATACATCAGCTTTCTTATTAACAAAAATAACGCAAATATATGGATTGATAATATTAATTAAATTATCAAACATAACTTGTTTATCTTTATATTTAAGTGGGATCCATATATGAGAAATATTTAAGCTTGAATCATCCTTAATATCAATAAAAATAGGATTTTGTAAGTACTTCTTTAAAAATGGCGTAATAGCTTCACTCAATGTTGCTGAAAAGAACATCTTTTTAGCATTCTCTAAAACTTCGGTAATTGAATCAATTTCTTCTTCATATCCTGAAGACATAACCATATCTACTTCATCGATTACATAATATTTTGCAGTATATATTTTTAATATATTTTCTTCAATTGCTAGATCTTTTAATTTACCAGGCGTAGAAATAACAATTTGAGGTTGTGAAACTTTTAACTCCTCAATTTCTCTACTTCTATCTTTTCCACCTGTATAAGCCTTTATCTTTATTTCTTTATCAGAAAAAGATGCTATATGTTGAGCAACCTTGTAAATTTGATTTACAAGTTCACTTGTAGGTGCAACAATAACTGCTTGAACAATTTTATTATCTTCATTTAAACTGTTAAAAATAGGTATTAAAAATGCATGTGTCTTTCCACTACCAGTCTTTGATTTTACTAGTAAATTTTTACCTTTTTCTAAATTTGAAAAAACTTCTTTTTGAACAGCACTAAAATCCCTAAAATTTAGGTCTGTTAATGCTTTATATATGTATTCTTTAACTTCTAAATCTAAAAATTTCATGTTGTCCTCCAAAATACATTTAATCATACCATTTATTTTATTTTTTTGCAATTTTTATTTAAAAGATATGGTTATCCAGGGAAAATGTCCCAAATCACCAAAAATATAGTATCATCATATTGAGGTGATAAATTATGAAAGAGGTAAAACTAAGAATGAACGAACAAGAAAAATATGAAATCATTAAAGATTTAGTTGATCATGATGGAAACAAAAAAAGAGCCGCAATAAGATTAGGAATCTCAGTGCGACAAGTTAATAGACTTATTATTAAATATAAAGAGAAAGGCAAATCTGGTTTTGATCATGGGAATAGATCAAAACAGCCTGTAAACAAATTAGATAGCACAATCTCTGAAAATATTATATTACATTATTCCAATAAATACTATGGATTTAATTTTAAGCATTTCAAAGAATGTCTAGAAAGTAAAGAAAACATTAAAGTTTCATATAATTGCTTATATAACATTTTAAAAAGTCATCGTGTACTTTCTCCGTACGCACAAAAAAGAACGCGTAAAGCCTTTAAAAAACGTGAATTAGAAGAAAAAAAGTTAATTAATAGTAAGACAGATGAGAAAGTAATTGATGAAATAGTTACAAGAGAAATGAAACTTGAAGATGCTCATCCTAGACAGTCAAAACCAAAATACTTCGGTGAATTGATTGAACAAGATGGATCTATTCATCATTGGTTTGGTGAAAATAAATCTTGTTTACATCTTGCAATCGATAAAGCTACTTCTACAATAGTTGGTGCATATTTTGATAAAGAGGAGACCTTATTTGGTTATTACCAAGTCTTTTACCAAATTTTAAAGAATTATGGTATACCAAATAAATTCTTAACTGATAACAGAACAGTATTTAATTATAATTCACTTAATCCTGATAAACGTACCAGTGATAAAGACGTATTAACTCAATATGGATATGCTTGTAAGCAATTAGGCGTAGAATTAGAAACATCTTCTGTTTCTCAAGCTAAAGGTACTATAGAACGTGCAAACGGTACATTTCAACGTAGATTAGTTCAAGAATTAAGATTAGAAAATATAACAACAATAGATAAAGCGAATGAATATTTAATTAATACATTCGTTCCTAAATTTAATGAGAATTTCTCATTAAATTATAAGAAATTTGATTCTGTATTCGCAGCATCTCCTGATGATGAAAGAATTAATTATACCTTAGCCATTATATCAAAAAGAAAGATTGATAATGGTAATTCTGTTAAATTCAAAAATAAGTACTATCAACCTTATAA
>CAVEPF010000137.1:0-5243 GCA_963617645.1 Anaerotignum sp.
GCAACTGACTCTTAATCAGTGGGTCTGGAGTTCGAGTCTCCAACGGTCCACCATTAATTTTGATTATTTAAGTTTGATATTTTATGTCAAACTTTTTTTTATTATAACAGAATTTATTAAATAAAATCTATTTGGTATTATATGAATATATGTATTAGGTATCTATTAATAATGAAAGTGTTCAAATTTCTTTGTGTTTATTCACTTGTAATGAACAAAAATTAAAAATTTTGATGCTTAGATTTTAAAATATTTGATAATTATAAAGTTTATAATACTGATTTTTTTATTTAATATTTTTGGCTAATTGACCGGAAATATTAAATCGTAATGGCATTCAACTTGAAATTAAAAAATAATATGTTATATTATGCTTAATAAAAGTGGTAAACTTACCGAAAAAACTAAATGAGGTGTTTAGAATGGAAATAAAAAGAAATAGATATTTAGAAATGCTTCAGATAAGACGCCATAATGGTTTTGTTAAGGTTATAACTGGTATTAGAAGATGCGGTAAATCTTATTTGATGAATGAAATCTTTTACGAAAAATTGAAAGAAGAGGGTATAAACGATAACCATATCATTAAATTTGCATTTGATTCTGCGGAAGATTTATTACTTATTGGAGAAGATTTACAAGAGCTTGTTTCAAGCAAAAAGAAAGTAAATCCGAAAAAATTCATGGCATATGTTTCAAAAAAAATGAATGATAATGATATGTACTATCTTTTGTTAGATGAAGTACAAAATCTTGATTGTTTTGAAGCTGTTTTAAATGGATATCTACGTAAAAAGAATATGGATGTATATGTAACTGGAAGTAATTCTAAATTTCTATCAAGTGATATTTTAACCGAATTTGCTGGTAGAGGTGATGAAATACATGTTTTACCATTATCATTTTCGGAGTTTTATGAAAATTATGAAGATGGACTTGATTATGCCTTCGATGATTATATGGTTTATGGTGGCTTGCCTGCAGTAGTTTTGATGAAAACTCCTGAACAAAAATCGAGCTATCTTAAAACTCAATTACAAAACGTATATCTTAAAGATATAGTTGAGAGACATAATCTTGATTCTGATCTAAACATAGGGAAACTACTTGATATTATTGCATCTGGAATTTCTTCCTTGACAAATCCAACAAAACTTGCAAATACTTTCAAAAGCGTTAAAAATTCATCTTTGAGTGCTAATACTATTGATAATTATATCTCATATATGGAACAATCGTTTATGTTATCTAAAGCAAAGAGATACGATGTGAAAGGAAAAAAATACATAAATACACCATACAAAATATATTTTGAGGATATTGGTTTACGTAATGCAAGACTAGATTTTAGACAAATAGAAGAAACGCATCTTATGGAAAATATTATTTACAATGAATTACGTTATCGCGGATATAATGTTGATGTAGGCGTTGTCGAAACAAGAGAAAGCGTTGATGGCGTATTAGAAAGACGACAATTAGAAATTGATTTTGTTGCAAATCAAGGAAATAAACGTTATTACATTCAATCTGCTTATGATATTCCAAGTGAAGAGAAGATGAAACAAGAAACTAAATCATTTGATAAAACAAATGATTCATTCAAAAAAATAATAATTGTCGGAAAAAGCATGAAACCTCGCCGTAATGAAAAGGGTTATTTAATTATTGGTGTAAAAGAATTTTTATTAGATCCTAACAGTTTAGAATTATAATTTGTTATATATTTTTTGTGAATCACAAATCTAAAATTAAAAATGTTAATATAAAAAAATTAATATAATTCATAAAGAGCTTAAAGTAATAATTTATTTTGAGCTTTTTTTGTAAATTAAATAATGTGAAATAATTGTGTATATAAAATTATTTTTCTTTTAAAATTATTAAAATTGTATTAATATATGAATAATGAAAATTTGGGGGTCTTTTATATGTTAAGCTTAGTTGATATAAAAAAAGAATATAAAGTAGCAGACACAAAAGTAGAAGCCTTAAAAGGAATAAATTTATCATTTAGAAAAAACGAATTTGTTTCTATTTTAGGTCCTTCAGGTTGTGGTAAGACTACAACATTAAACATTATAGGTGGTCTTGATAGATATACTAGTGGTGACTTATTTATAAACGGTAAATCTACTAAAAAATTTAGTGATAAAGATTGGGATATTTATAGAAACCATAGAGTAGGATTTATTTTTCAATCTTATAATTTAATACCTCATCAAACAATTTTAGAAAACGTTGAATTGGCACTTACCATTGCTGGTATAAGTCAAAAAGAAAGAGTAGCTAAAGCTAAAGATGCACTTGATAAAGTAGGTTTAAAGGGACAATATAATAAAAAGCCAAATCAATTATCAGGCGGACAATGTCAAAGAGTTGCTATTGCTCGTGCATTAGTAAACGAACCTGAAATATTATTAGCTGATGAACCAACTGGTGCACTTGATACACAAACAAGTGTACAAATTATGGAATTAATTAAAGAGATTTCTAAAGAAAAATTAGTAATAATGGTTACACATAATCCTGAACTTGCTGAAAAATATTCAACTAGAATTATTCGCCTGCTTGATGGATCTGTGCAATCAGATACTAATCCATATTCATTTGAAGAAGAACAAAAAGAGGTATTTAAACCAGTTAATAATGAAAAGGCTAAGATGAGTTGGTGGACTTCTTTCAAATTATCATTTAAAAATTTACTTTCTAAAAAAGGAAGAAGTATATTAATTTCAATTGCTGGTTCAATCGGTATTATTGGTGTATCCTCAGTATTATCTGTATCCACAGGAGTAAATGGTTATATTACAGATATGCAAGATGATATGTTATCAGGAAATCCTGTACAAATTTCTGAAACTACATATGACTTAAATTCTTTGATGAATTTAATGTCGTCAGGCCAAAAAGCAAAGATTACAAATGAAGTACTTAAAGGAAATGTTAATGTTGATTTCTTATTAGATCAAATATTAGAAATGGTAAATAATGGATCTAATGTTTCAGTTAAAAACTCAATTACTGATGAATACATAGACTTTTTATTATCAATGCCAAAAGACTATTATGCTGATATGAATTTTAATTATGGATATGATTTTTCTAATAATATCTATACAACATTTACAAAAATGGGTTCAAATGGGACTGAAAATGTTTTATCTTTAAGTTCTATTATTAACAATTATGAATCAGTATTATCTAATGTAGATGGAATAGGTTCATATTCATCATATATTACATCTCTTGTTAGTGCTACAAACCAATTATCTGCTTCAAATTCATATATAGAATCACAATATGATATTTTAACAGGTACACTACCTACTTCAAGTAATGAGTTATTACTTGTACTTGATAATGATGAAAAATTATCAGATTTAGTATTAGCTGAACTAGGATATTTTACACAAGATGAATTTATAACCTTAGCTCAAAATAGTAAGGATATAGCTGATAATGTAGATGGTGCAAATCATAATAATGATAAAAAATATTTTGATTATAATACAATTTTAAATAAAGAATTTTATTATTATCCAAACTCTTTAGCTTATAAATTTAAACAATATGCAACTATTACAACAAATGGAAATGATATTACATATCCTCAATTTGAATATGTTAGTGATTTAACTAGTGAAAAAGATAATGCTACTAAGTTAAAAATTTCAGGTATTGTAAAATTAAAAGACGGTAGAAATTATGGATGTCTTTCAACTGGTTTATATTATACAAAAGATTTAGCTTTAAAAATGCATAGTGATACAATGGCTGATTATAATAACTTTAGTCAAACAAATCCTACATTTAGTGGCTATGTAGGAATGGCTGAACGTATGGGAACAAGTGTTATTAATAGTAGAACTATGCCAATTTGCACATATAATTATTCTTATTATAATTACAAAGAAAAAACAATTGTTGATGCAACTGGTTATGTAGGAAAATCAGATTCTACAAGTACATTTATCTCTATGTTTATGGGCGGAAGTGCTTCTGAATCTAAATCTATTTCCGGAAGAATGATTGGATATAGCGAAATGCCTGAATCTATATCAATTTATCCTAATAACTTTGAAGAAAAAAATAAAGTTACTGATTATCTAGACCAATGGAATGATTCAAATTTTGTTTATGAATATAATGGAAAACAAATAACATATCAAGATCGTTCTAAAATTACATATACAGATAATGTAGGTGTTATTATTTCAATGGTAAAAACATTAATTAATGTTGTTACATATGCATTAATTGCGTTTACCGCATTATCTCTTGTTGTATCATGTTTCATGATTGCTATTATAACTTATGTATCGATTATGGAACGTGTAAAAGAAATTGGAGTTATTCGTTCCCTTGGTGGTAGAAAGAAAGATGTAAGTCACTTATTTAATGCTGAAACATTCATGTTAGGTTTATCAAGTGGTATTATAGGTGTATTAGTTACATATATAATTACATTCTTACTAAATTTGGTACTAAGTGGATTAGCTGGTGCAAATATAGCTTGTTTCTATCCTTATCAAGCACTTATAATGATTCTATTATCTGTAGGATTAACTGTACTTTCAGGTGCAATCCCTGCAAGAAGTGCTGCTAAACAAGATCCTGTAAATGCTTTAAGAAGTGAATAAAGTATAGATTAAGTCTACAATTTAATTTGTGGACTTTTTCTTTTTATATAAAATAGTTGACAAGTCAACTAAATGTAATATAATTGATTTAGGAGGCGTGTTATGGAAAGCAGAAATATTACTAAAATTGTTCGTAATATGAACTTATATAAAAATAAAGTAAATAAAGGAAAATTAGAATTAAATGAAACTGAATATGAAATGTTAAGATATATTACTAAAAGAGATTATAGAACTTGTTTAGAAATAGCTTCTTATCTAAATGTAGATAAGGGTTTAGTAACTAGAATGAGTAAAAAATTAGAAAATTTAGGATTTATTACAATAGAAATTGATTCTAGTGACTCTAGAAAGAAACAATTAAAACCTACAAAAAAGGCATTTAGTATTAAATTAGATATTGAAAATGAAGAAAATATTTTCTATGAAAAAGCTATGAGTGACTTAACTAGTGAAGAAAAAGAAGAATTTTTACGACTTGTTCAAAAAGTTTATATAAAGTCTAAATATTTAAGAAAGACAGGATTTAAGGATCTTGAAAAATTGTGATAAAATAAGAACCTATTTTAAAGAATTTAAAATTCCATTTATATTATCGGC
>CAVEPF010000138.1:0-5040 GCA_963617645.1 Anaerotignum sp.
AATTTTAAAAAAGCCTTTAATAAGTTTAATTATTAATATAATTATTTTTATTTCCCTATTCATTTATTATGATTATAATGTAATCTTTCTATCTGGAATTATAATTTATTTATTAACTTATATAGTATTTAAAAATGTTAATGTTATAAAAAGTAGTGCAGATAATAAATTATTATTTGCAAGTATTACTATTACTGTTTTGTCTCTTATATTATTGTTATATCCTGAAGTTTATGCAGTTTTACCCAATTTATTTTTAAATATACAATTTACGTTTAGAATGTATGAGTTTTTGTTCTTTTCTTTGTCTCTTTTAATTCCACTGATTATTTATAAGTTTGGAGCAAGAAATATAACTTATATTTGTTATATATTCTTAATTTTTGTAGGCTTTACTCGTGCTAGTAGTAATAATATAAATTATATTTATAATATAGATGACACAATTTTAGACAATAATACCAATGGTGTAGGTGGTTGGCAAAGAGAATATTTACCTCTTGAATTTGGTAATGGATATGTACCTCAAAATAATAATTCATTATTTTATAAGGTTAGAAACGTATTTAGTGTTAAAGAAAATGCTTTAAGTATTGTAATAGATCCGATAATATATAATGGGTCAGGTGAAATAACTAGTAATAATAATTATTATGATGTTACGCTTTTTGAAGATTCAACTATTCAATTTGGAAAAGTATATTATAAAGGATATGTTGTTTATGTTTATGATGAGGATAATATGTCTATTTATGATGTGAATAAATTAGATGGTTTGGTAAGTGTTGATTTAAATAAAGGAAATTATAAAATTGAATTAGTATATAAAGGTGAAAAAATTAATAATATTGCTAAAATAATATCTATAGTAACTATTTCTAGTTTAGGTTTATATTTATTAATTGATATATCTATAAGATTAAAAAAAGGTTATAAGGATTAAATTCCTTATAGCCTTTTACAAAACTCTTAAAACCACACATTTTAAATATAATTGTTCCTCACCAGATAGAAGAGATGGATGATCTGGTGATTGTATTCTAAAGTCAATAAATTGAACTTTTCTTTTGCTATCAATACTAGATTCTTTTAACATTTGTATAAAAAGATCACTTGTCATATTTTGACTACAAGAGTACGTTAGAAGATAACCTCCACTTTTAATAAGTTTAAGGGCTTGTAAATTGATTTCTTTGTATCCTTTATATGCTTTCTTAACTGTATCTTTTGTTTTTGTAAATGCAGGTGGGTCAAGTATAATTACATCGTATTTGTTTTTTAATTCATCACTTCTAAGTAATGAGAAAACATCTGTACATATTGTGTTTATGTTTGTGAAATTATTTAGTTTTGCATTTAGATTGATCTCATCACAAGCTCTTTGGCTTATATCACATGCATCAACATGTTTAGCACCATTTTTAGCTGCGTTTAATGCAAATCCACCTACATTAGAGAATGCGTCTAAAACTAATTTATCTTTAACATAATATTTAACATAGTCTCTATTTAATTTTTGATCTAAGAAATATCCTGTTTTTTGTCCGAATTCAACATCAACATAAAATTTTATATTGTTTTCTGTGATTAATACACGAGTATCAAAGTCACCATATAATTTTCCTTTAGTTTGAAGAAGACCTTCCTTAAGACGAACTGGCATATCAGAACGCTCATAGATTCCTCTAGGATTTAATTCTTCAATTAAAATATTAACAATTTGATCTTTGATCATATCCATACCAAGGGATAAAAATTGAACAGATAAAATATCATCATATTTATCTACAATTAAACCTGGCAAATAATCAGCTTCAGAAAATATAAGACGCATTGCGTTTGAATCGTTAAATAAGTTTGTTCTATGTTTAATAGCATCTTTTATACGTGCTCTAAAGAAGTTTGTATCAATAACATCACTTTCATTTAAAGATAGAATACGAACCATAATTTTAGAATTTGTATTTAAGAAGCCGTAACATACAAAAGTATTATCAAAAGTTACAACTTTTACAACTTCACCATTTTTAATTTGCCCAATAAATGAATTGATTTCGTTATTATATATCCAAGGAAAACCTTCAAGTTTTTCTTTTTCTTCGCCTTTATTTAATTTTACTGTTAACATATTATGCCTCTACAAAACTAATAAAATCATCATATAGTTTTTTTGTATCTTTTTCGTTAAATAATTCATGGCGATATTTATCATATTCTATATGTGTAAGATTTGTAAATCCTTGTTTATTAAGAATTTTTTTACTAAGAGTAGTTCCCTTTTTTCCACCAACAACAGGATCATCGGTACCGTTTAGAAGAAGAATAGGTAAATTATTAACGCTATTTTTATTCTTTCTACCGACTAAATATAACAAATGATGTAAATCGTTGTAGGCTGCATTAGTGAATTCGTTACCACAAAGTGGATCATTTTGATAATTGATTACATTTTCTTCGTTTAAACTTAACCAATCAAGTTTAGATTTAGATTCTTTTATAGATTTTTCAAATGGTCCTAAGGTAATATTGTGTAAGAAACGAGAATATTTATGTTTGCCTTTAATTGTTTTAACAATATTTGAAAAAGTTATTGCTAAAAATGCAAACTTATTATAATTAGGGAAACCAGATAATATTACTTTAGAATAAAGATTTGAATTTGCTTGAATAACATCTCTTGTAATAATAGATCCCATTGAGTGACCATAAATAATAATACTTTGAATACCTAATGTGTTTTTAATAAAATTAGTAATTTCTACTTGGTCTTGTATTAAAGCTTTATAACCATCTTTTTCCTTAAAGAACCCTTGTTCTTTAGCGTTTTTTCCGTGTCCTCTTAAATCAGATGTAACAACGCTAAAACCGTGTTCGTTTAATGCTCGCGCAAGAGATTCATAACGAGTTTGGTGTTCTTGCATACCATGAACAATTTGTACACAACCCTTAGGATTTTCTATTTTATAAACTTTTAAATAAAGATTTTCATTATCGAATGATTTAATTATTGTATATTCCATGATTAATACCTCGAGTATATTTTATTAAAAAAAACTCTAGTTTTCTAGAGTTTTTTAGATGAAACTAAAAATAGTTATAATTGAAGGGTTTCTTCCTGTTTGTTCATTTACAATTTGAGAAATTTGTTTATTTAATTCGTGTTTAATTTGTTCAAAATCTAATTTAGGGTCATTTAATAATTTAACTAAACGATTTTTTGCCATTTCAACTAGATTATGACTTAACTCTTCACTACCTTTTAAATATATGAATCCTCTTGTAACAAATTGAGGTTCAAGAGCTAAACGACGAGTTTCTTTTACAATTGTAAATACTAATGTAAATAAACCGGCGTCAGATAATAATTTACGTTCATGAATTATTGAACGATCTAAATCATTAACTTCTCCATCAATCATAATATCTTCAGCTTTGATTTTTTCTTTAGAAATTTGGCATTCTCCTTCAGTCATTTCAAGAACATCGCCATTCTTTAAAATGAATAATTTAGAAGGGTCAAGTCCACATTCTATATCAAGAGCACCACTAGTTTTAAGCATTCTATACTCACCATGTATTGGCATGTGATTTTTAGGCTTAAGTAAAGTAAATAATAATTTTAAATCTCCTTGAGATGCATGACCTGAAGTGTGAGTATCAGTGATAGGAGAGTGAGTGATAACTTCACAGCCTGCTTTAAATAAAGCATTAATTGTTTGGTTAACGCTAACTTGGTTACCTGGAATAGGAGAAGAAGAGAATATAACAGTATCCCCTGGCATTAGCTTAACTTGTTTATGTGTTCCTTGTGCAATACGTGATAATGCAGCTAAAGGTTCTCCTTGAGATCCTGTACAAATTATAACTATTTCGCTTGGTTTATAATTCTTTATTTCATCAGCTTGAATGAAAGAAGTTTGAGGGGCCTTAATATAACCAATTTTTTGGCTGACTTCAATTACTTTTACCATTGATCTACCAAAAACAACAATTTTTCTATTTGTTTTTACGGCAGCATCAACTATTTGTTGAACACGGTAAATATTAGATGCGAAAGTAGCAACCAATATACGGGAATGAGTATGTTTAAATAACTCTAATATGTTATTGCTAATAACTTTTTCGCTTTTTGTGTATCCTGGTACGGTAGCATTCGTAGAATCTGATAATAATAAATCTAGTCCTTTTTTACCAATTTCGGCTAATTTATAAAATTCGGTATTAGGACCATTTGGTGTCATATCAAATTTAAAGTCACCAGTATGGAATATTGAACCGGCCTTTGTTTCAATTAATACACCAAAAGTATCAGGAACAGAGTGTGTCATTCTAACAAATGATACTTTTGCATTTTTATAATCTAAAATAGTGTTTTCATCAAATTGAACTAATTCAGGAACACGAATATCTTTATGTTCTTCAAGTTTATTTTTAATTAATTCAATTGATACACATGCAGCATAAATTTTTGGTACACTTATTTCTTTTAAGAAGAAAGGAATACCTCCGATATGATCTTCATGACCATGAGTAATAAATAAACCTACAATTTTATCTTGTTTATCTTTTAAATAAGAAAAATCAGGAATTACATAATCTACTCCAAGTAAATGTTTATCTGGGAATAAAATTCCACAATCTATAATAAAAATTTGATCCATGTATTCAACACAATACATGTTTTTACCAACTTCACAAAGTCCACCAAGTGCATAAACTTTTAGACTTTTACTATCTTTATTTTGCATAGTTTTCCTCCTTAATATATTGATAGTTGTGTAATAGAAAAAGCTATTACGAATTTTAAAAAAGATGATTAATATTGTTTTTTTAAGAAAGAAAAAGCTTTCAACTAATATTTTAAATCCTATTAATTATATTATAAAAATAAGTACAATTCAATTCTTTTGTGTGCTAGATAGTAAATAACAAATTACAAAAATTTAATTGCATATAAGAAAAAAGTATAAAAAAACATATCTAGAAAATCTAAATATGTTTAAAAAATTACTTTATTTGTGAAAGAACACCTGCTAGAGC
>CAVEPF010000138.1:5050-8551 GCA_963617645.1 Anaerotignum sp.
CACCAAATGACATACAAGCATTCATAACTTGAAATACAAGTAGTATGACAAATGACTTAAAAAATTGTTTTTGTTTATAAACTATATTTAAAATGAGTGTTATTACATTAAAAACTAATGGAATAATAGGACTAATTACTAAAAATGCTTCCATAACATCATCATTTATAAACTGATTATTTGTCCTATTTTGAATTGACACTAATATGCCACAAATGATGATTATTAAAATAGCTAAAAGTGTTATAAACCAATTCAACTTTAATAATAAATTCTTTATATTATACTTATCTTTTTCTTCCATAAATCTCTCTTTATATATTTGTTTAATGCGATAGATATAATTATTAATCCAATAATTAGAAATATTTAATCCATATTATTCGCGCAGGTAAACGCAAATAACACAAGTACAACTAAAACCATGCATGCATTTATAACTTGAGGAATTAACAATAAGATACAATTTTTTACTGAGATTTTATCTTTAGAAACAGCGTTGATTATTAAAGTTATTATATAAAAAATGAAAGCTACTAAAAAACAAACGATAGAACTAAAATAGAAAAATAATTGTCCGTAATAAGTGGTTTGATGTTTAAGTTGAAATAATAAAATTATAATGTATACAAACAATATTGTGGTTACAAGTAATGAAACTAGCCAATTTAATTTTAATAATAAATTGGTTTTATGTTTGAAATTTTTTTCTTCCATAAATTCCTCCTTAAGGTCTTACAGTAGCTCCACCTGGAACTTTTGATACAGTTGAATACACAGTTTGTGGTATATTGTAAGGTATATTTGAATTTGTATAAGCATACAAGTCAGCGTAAGCCTTAGTTTCTACTGTGGTATTAGTTGCTACATAATAAACAGAGCGAGATACATATTCATAATTGAATATAATATATATTAATTTTCCTTTGCAAACTAATTCTAGACAAGAGTTTAGCATATCATCATCTGACATAAAATCATAAGTTTTACATCTATTATATGCGATTTTGTCATTATACAAATCCATATATTTATGTAATTCGGGATTAGAATCATAATCTTCGTGAGCTTCAACAAATTTTATAGCAAATTCTGGCTCTGTATTGTAGTATAAAAGTGTTGTCCAATATGCATGTTGGAAAGCATTACCTAATTTACCATCACCACATGTGTTTGGAAATTTTTCTTTTGTAACACTTATAGCTTTATCGGACAATTCTTTTGCTTTTAATGCATATATTGGATGAGCTATACATAACTCTAGTTCAGCTGCAGTTAAATTATAGCCAAAATATTCATATTTTTCACTTATTTCACAAACCCTATTATATCCTGTTATATAAATGTAGTCGATAAATTCTTGACTAGTATTAAATTCATGATTTAAATCTGAATAATATATAACTATGTCATTAAGATAAAAGCTATCGCCACTTGATGTTGTATAAATTTTTTGTTCATTTTCTTCAAAAGCGTATGTGTTTAAAGAAAATATTGATATTAATAGAAATATAACTCCTATAACTATCTTTTTCATTTTAATCTCTCCTTTATTAATTAATCTTATATAAGATACTTTATTATAACACATCTAAATGTATTTCATCAATAAAATTAAAAAAATATTTTATAAGAAAACGTTTTTAATTATTTTATTCTATATTTTTACGTATTTTAGCGTTTAATTTATTTTATAAGCTATAGGATAATATTATTCAATTTTAATATATAAATTGTTGATCATTATAAAATATTCGTCTAACAATATCTTATAATATGTAGCAAATAAAATTTCAAACTATTGATTTTAGTTCAATTTTGTAATAAAATTTTAAAAGTCAAAAAGATTAAAAAGAGGTATTCGTATGAGAGCTAGTAAAATGTTAATTTCAACATTAAAAGAAGCACCAAGTGAAGCTAAAATAGATTCACATAAATTATTATTACGTGCTGGCTATATAAAAAATGAAGTTGCAGGTATTTATAACTATTTACCGCTAGGTCTTAGAGTTTTAAATAAAATTGAAAATATAATTCGAGAAGAAATGGATAAAAAAGGCTGTAATGAAATTCTATGTTCTGCTATTCAACCTAAAGAATTATGGTGTGAATCAGGACGTTGGTACAAATATGGTCCTGAATTAATGAGATTAAAGGATAGACATGATAGAGAGTTCTGTCTAGGACCTACTCATGAAGAAGTTTTTACTTCTATTGCTCGTGACTTAATTAAATCGCCTAAACAATTACCAATTAATTTATATCAAATTCAAACAAAATATAGAGATGAATTTAGACCACGTTTTGGCTTAATGAGATCAAGAGAATTTATAATGAAAGATGCTTATTCATTTGATAAGGATGAAGAAGGTTTAAATAAAAGTTATGATGAAATGTATGATGCATATAGCAAAGTATTTAGCCGTGTAGGCTTAAAATATAAACCAGTATTAGCAGATACAGGGGCTATAGGTGGTAACGGAAGTCACCAATTTATGGCTTTATGTGAGGTTGGAGAATCTGATATTGTTTATTGTGATTCATGTAACTTTGCTGCCGACGTTGAAAAGAGTGAAGCTGTTTGTACTTTAAATGATTCAAGAGAAGAAAAAGAAATTAAATTAGTTGCTGTTGGTAATGCTAAGTCAATTGAGGAAATGGTTGCATTCTATAATGTTCCTGCTACAGAAATGGTAAAGTCTGTATTATATAAAGATACAGAGACTAAAAAGTTATACTTAGTTCTTGTAAGAGGAGACAGAGAAGTTAATGAAATTAAAGTCGTTAATGCTATTAACACCGCTGAAGCATTCTTAACTTTTGCTAATGACGAAGATATTAAGAATTTAAATACTTATGAAGGATTTATCGGACCTATTGGCCTATCTAGTGACGTTGAAATTTTAGTAGATACTGAAGTCAGCCATATGAAAAACGCCATATATGGTGCTAATAAATTACATATGAATTATATTAATGTAAATTTTGGCAGAGATTATAGTGGTCGCGTCTTAGATTTACGTAAAGCCGTAGAAGGCGATTTATGTCCTTGTTGTCATAAACCTATGAAAATGGAACGTGGTATAGAAGTAGGACAAATCTTTAAACTTCAAACTAAGTATTCAAGTGCTATGAATTGTACTTACCAAAACGAAGAAGGTAAGAATGTCCCTATGGTTATGGGTTGTTATGGCATCGGTGTAACAAGAACTATGACAGCTATTATTGAACAACACCATGATGAATTTGGCATTAAGTGGCCATTAAATGTTGCTCCTTACCACGCAGTAGTTTTACCTGTTATAATGAAAGACGAAGAACAAGTAAAATTAGCTGAAAAAATTTATAATGCATTACTTGATAAAAATGTTGAAACAATTATTGATGATAGAGATGCTAAACCAGGATTTAAATTTAAAGATTGGGATTTAATGGGTATTCCATATCAAATAGTATGTGGTAAACGTTCTAGTGAAGGTATTGTTGAGTTAAAAAATAGAC
>CAVEPF010000139.1:0-9299 GCA_963617645.1 Anaerotignum sp.
ACTTTAACTTGTATATTTAAATTAAATGAAAACATTAAAAAACGAGATTTTAGTGTATTATATTTACATGATTCTAAAACTTTTGAACATATTGAAAATAAGATAATTAAAATTATAAGAGATTTTGATTACAATGAGTATGATTTAGATAGTGATATTTTAGCATCATATAATATTATTAAGAATTCTAGTTATGCACTTATAAAAAATAATTTAGTTATTAAAATTAATAATCAAATAATTAATTTAAATGATTTATCTTTTGAATTATCTTTAAGTGATTTAATGATTAAATCTCTTCAAATAATAGAAATTAGTGCTAAAAAAGTTATTACCGTCGAGAATTTAACTAGCTTTTATTCTCTTAAAGATCGTGATGCATGTATTATTTATTTAGCAGGATTTCATAATCATACTAAACAAATGTTACTAGAAAAAATATATGAAAAAGCTCCTAATATAGATTATTATCATTTCTCAGATATCGATGTAGGTGGCTTTTTAATATATAATAATTTAAAAGAAAAAACTAAAATTCCTTTTATTCCTTATAAAATGGGATTAAAGGAATTAAAACAAAATAAAGAAAATTTAAAGTGTTTAACAATAAATGATAAAAAGAGATTACTTAGTTTAAGAGAAAATCCTAAATTTAGTGACTTCTATGAAGTTATTGATTATATGTTAGAACATAATGTTAAACTTGAACAAGAAATATTAGATTAAAAGTTTAATGATGATTTTGAAAATGTTTTCATCACTATTTAGGCTTGAAATCATAAAAACACTATTGAAATTAAAATTAAATAAACTATAATAATTATAAACTTGTATATTAGCTTTAATTGGTAAGCGAGTCTCTACCTTGAAACCGTAATTTCAAGACTACATGTTTTTCTTTTTACTATTAGAAGTAAAAAGGATTTATATGAATAATGGTACAATTTAGAGGCGCAACATTAGAATTATTTTTAATGTTGTTTTTTTGTCTAATACAAGGGGAAAGGAAACAAAATTATGAAATTTGATGAGGTAAGACAAGGATTAACTTATGATGATGTCTTATTAGTACCACAATATAGTGAGGTTGTTGGTATGCAAATCGATATTAAAACTCACCTTACTAAAAATATCGTATTAAATATTCCTGTAGTTTCTGCTGCTATGGATACTGTAACTGAATCTAAAATGGCTATTGCGCTTGCACGTGAAGGTGGCCTTGGTTTCATTCATAAGAATATGAGTATTGAAGAACAAGCTCATGAAGTTGATTTAGTTAAGAAAAATGAATCTGGTATGATTACTAATCCTATTGTACTTAAAGGTGAACATACTGTAAAAGAAGCTGCCGAAATTATGGAAAACTATCGAATTTCAGGTTTACCTGTTGTTGATGACAATAATGTGTTACTTGGTATTATTACAAACAGAGATATGAAGTATTTAAAGTTAGATGATACTCCTATTTCTAGTGTTATGACTAAAATGCCTCTAGTAACTGCGCCTCAAGGAACTACTTTAGATGAGGCTAAAGAAATTTTATGGGAAAATAGAATTGAAAAATTACCTATTGTTGATAAAGAAAATCACTTAATTGGTTTATTAACAAGCAAAGATATTGATAATGCTAAGAATTTCCCTAATGCATGTAAAGATTCTAGAGGTCGTTTACGTTGTGGTGCTGCTGTTGGTGTTGGTGCTGATACATTAGATAGAGTTAGAGCTCTTGTTAATGTTGGTGTAGATATTATCACAGTAGATTCTGCTCACGGTGATTCAAAGAATGTATTAAATGTTGTTAAACAAATTAGAGCAGAATTCCCTAATCTTGATTTAGTTGCTGGTAACATAGTTACAGCTGAGGCTGCTAAACATTTAATTGATGCTGGTGTTGACGCTGTAAAAGTTGGTATCGGACCTGGTTCTATTTGTACAACTCGTATTATTGCCGGTGTTGGTGTACCTCAAATTACTGCTGTAGGTGATGTATATGAATACTGCAAAACTAGAGGAGTTTGCGTTATTGCAGATGGTGGTATCAAACAATCTGGTGATATCGTTAAAGCTTTAGCTGCTGGTGGAGACTGCGTAATGCTTGGTTCTATGCTTGCAGGTTGTTCTGAAGCACCAGGAGATGAAGTAATTTATTCTGGTAGAAAATTTAAAGTATATGTTGGTATGGGTTCTCTTGCAGCTATGAAGAGAGGTAGCGCTGACAGATACTTCCAAAACAAAAATACCCAAGCTAAGAAGTTAGTTCCAGAAGGAATTGAAGGACGTGTACCATTTAAGGGTGCTTTAAGTGATACTATTTATCAACTTTGTGGTGGTATTAGAAGCGGTATGGGATATTGTGGTTGCCAAAATATTCCAACACTTAAAGAAAATGCTAAATTCATTAGAATTACAGCATCAGGATTAAAAGAAAGTCACCCACATGATGTTGATATTACTGTAGAAGCACCTAACTATTTTAAGGATTAATTATGTTTGATAAGATTATTGTTTTAGATTTTGGATCTCAATATAACCAATTGATTGCTAGAAGAATCAGAGATATGCATGTATATTCTGAACTTTTACCTCATACAATTAGTGCAAATGATATTCGCAAAATGGAAAATGTAAAAGGAATTGTTTTCTCTGGCGGCCCTAAGTCAGTTTATGATGCGGATGCATTTGATGTTGATAGTGAAATATTTAATTTAGGTATTCCAGTTCTTGGAATTTGTTATGGTATGCAACTAATTTCTAAAAAATTTGGTGGCAAAATTTCTAAAGGAACTGTTAGAGAATATGGCTTAAATACAATTGAAGTATTAAAAGATTCACCATTATTTGATAAATTACCTACAAAACAAGATGTTTGGATGAGCCATGGAGATCATGTTGAAATTGTTCCTGATGGATTTGATGTAATCGCAAGAAGCGAAGCCGGACTTTTAGCTAGTATTCAGAACAAAGAAAAAAATATTTATGCTGTACAATTTCACCCAGAAGTAAGAAATAGTGTATATGGTTTAGACATCATTAAAAACTTCGTATTTAATGTTTGTAAGGCTAATGCTAATTGGTCGATGGCTAATTATATTGATTTACAAATTGAAAAAATTAGAGCTGAAGTTGGAAACAAGAAAGTTTTATGTGGATTATCAGGTGGTGTTGATTCAACAGTAGTTGCAGTATTATTATCTAAAGCTATTGGTAAACAATTAACATGCATGTTTATTGATCATGGTTTACTTCGTAAAAATGAAGGTGATTTAGTTATGGAATCACTTAAACCATTTGATATGAATGTTGTTAGAATTGATGCTAAAGATAGATTTTTATCAAAGTTAAAGGATGTAGAAGAACCTGAAGCTAAGAGAAAAATTATTGGTAACGAATTTATTTATTGTTTTGATGAAGAATCAAAAAAATTAGGTGAATTTGATTATTTAGCACAAGGCACTTTATACACTGATGTAATTGAGTCAGGTACTGGTACAGCACAAAGAATTAAAGCTCATCACAATGTTGGTGGACTTCCTAAAGACATGAAGTTTAAGTTAATTGAACCGTTAAACATCTTATTTAAAGATGAAGTTAGAGCTTTAGGTTTAGAACTTGGTTTACCATATGAAATTGTATGGAGACAACCATTCCCAGGTCCTGGTTTAGCTATTAGAATTATTGGTTCTATTACAGAAGACAAAATTAGAATTGTTCAAGATAGTGATGCTATATTAAGAGAAGAGATTGCAGCTAATCATCTTGAAAAAGATATTTGGCAATATTTTACAGCTCTTACTAACATGAGAAGTGTTGGTGTTATGGGAGACGAAAGAACTTACTCTTATGCAATAGCTATAAGAGCAGTAACATCAATTGATGGTATGACAGCTGATTTTGCTCGTATTCCTTATGATATTTTAGCTAAAATATCAACGCGAATTGTGAATGAAGTTAGTGGAGTTAATAGAGTACTTTTAGATTGTACAAGTAAACCACCTGCAACAATTGAATTTGAATAGACTAAAAGGTGTATACATTATTTAATGTATATGCTTTTTTTACTTTTTGAAGTATAATTATATTAAGTTGTAATATAGAAAAGAGGAAAAGATATGATTAGAAAAGCTTTAGAAAAGGATATAGATAGAATATTAGTTTTATTATCACAAGTTAATTTGATTCATGCAAATGCCAGACCTGATATTTTTAAAGTTGTTACAAAATATACTCGTTTTGAATTAAAAAATAAAATTGAAAATGAGCCTATATTTGTTTATGTTAATGAATTAGGCGAAGTAGAAGGGTACATTTTTGGTATAATTGATGAAACTAAAACAAATCATTTAATTTACCATAAAACATTTTTTATTGATGATTTTTGTGTTGACGAGTCTTCTAGAGGTCAACATGTAGGAACAAAATTATACGCTTATGTAAAGGATTATGCTAAAGAAATAGGTTGTGATCGTGTTACATTAAATGTATGGGCATTTAACGAAAATGCTTATAAATTTTATTTAAAATGTGGGTTAAAACCTCTAGAAACAGTTATGGAAGAAAAAATATGATTAAATGTGGAATTGATTTAGGTGGAACAAATATTAAATTTGGATTTTTTAATGATCAAGAATTAGTTTATAATACATCGATAAAAACACCTAAAGAAAGTAATCAAATTGTAGAGTCAATAATTGAAGTTGTTAAGCAAAATTACTCTCTTAAAGAAATTGAAAAGTATAGTGTATGTATTCCTGGCGTTATTGTAAATAACATAGTTGTATTAGCCCCTAATACAAATATTAAAGGTCTAAATTTATATGAATTATTGTCTTGTGGCTTAGAAAATAAAAATATAGTTATTGAAAATGATGCGAATTTAGCAGCACTAGCTGAAGCTAGAGCAACAAACTCATCAAATTTAGTGTTAATTACTTTAGGAACTGGAGTTGGTGGCGGTATTGTTATTGATAACAAATTATATAATAAAAATGGATTTGCCGGCGAAATAGGACACATGAAAGTAGAGTTTGGTCCTTATGCAAGAAAATGTGCATGTGGTTCTTATGGATGTGCTGAATGTTATTGTTCGGCTAAAAATATGCCAGCTGAATATAATTATTTACATCATAAAAAGTTAAACAGTAAACAACTATTTGATTTGTATAAAAAGAAAGATGTTGATGCAATAAAAAATGTTGAACATTTTGCACGCTATTTAGGAATACTAATTGCTAATATTAATCAACTTTTATGTATTAATGAATTTAGAATAGGTGGCGGGTTATCACATGCTACTAACTTATTTATAGATAAAGTTTATAAATACTATAAAATGAATGTTATTCCTAATTTAAAAGAAACATGTAATATAAAGAAGGCTACGCTTACAAGTAGCGCTGGTATTTATGCTGTTCTTTATATTTAAGAGGTAAAAAATGATTGAACATATTGTTTTATTTGATTATGTAAAAACAATCACTAAAGATGAAGGAAATAAATATTACACTATATTGAAAGATTCTACTAAGACTTTAGAAAATATTAAAGTAGTTAAAAGCGTTAATTTAGAGAAAAATTTAACAAGCGAGTCTGATTTAGTTTTTAGAGCAATTTTTGAAAATAAAGAGGATTTATTATATTTTCAAAATCATGAAATACATTTAGTACATAAGGATAAATGTAAAAACATTGTGACTAATAGAAGAGTCATAGATTTTGAAATTTAAAAATCAAAATCAACTTACATCATTTTTGTAAGTTTTATTTTTAGTATATTATCGAGGTGATAATATGCTAATTGAAAAAAACATAAAAGTGATTAAAAATGGATTAAATTATATATCAGAGTGTGAAGTGGTTGATAGTGAAACGAATAAAAATTATTATGTAGTTTCACAAATGCCTAAAACGATGTATGCTACCTTTGATTCTAGCTATATGGATTATATTTTGTATACTAAAAAAATGCCTCAAATGATTGAAGGCGAAGATTATATGTTTTTTGACTTTGAAGGCAGATTAAATAATACGAAATTTTGGAATTTTTACAAAAAAACATATTATAAAGCTTTAGAGGCTAAAGAAAATGAAAAAATAAATAAAAAATATTCTAAAATTAAAAAACCTAAAAATATTAATGATTATAGAATAATTAACAAAGAAAAAACGTTATCTTATGTTGGATATAGTTATGAAATAGTAGTGAATTTTTATGATCATATTTATATAATTTATAAAGATGATTTCTCTAATTATAAAATTTTTGAGTATCAATTAAATAAAAAAATTCTATTAGAAGAAATTGTTGGTTATAAAAAAATTAAAAAATCGAAGTTTTATCCATATTACTTACTTGTTGAAATGTACAATGATAATTATTTAATGTAAAAATTGTTACTATAATTTGTATTGATTTGTTAATTTTACTATATTATAATAAATAGCATGTAAGAGGAAGAATTATGATAAATAATATATTAACTGCAAATGCAAATGATGTACTAAATAAAGTGAATTTTGTATTTATTATAATATTTGTAATATTATACTTTATGCAAAACGTGCATTTGATTGTGGGTGTCTTTACACCTCATAAAAAATTTAAGAAAGCAACAAAACAACATAAATATGCATATCTTATTTGTGCTAGAAATGAAAGCCAAGTAATTGGCAATTTAATTGATAGTATATACGGACAAGATTATCCACGTGAACTAATGCAAGTATTTGTTTGTGCTGATAATTGTACAGATGATACAGCTCTTGTTGCAAGAGAACATGGTGCAGTTGTTTTTGAAAGATTTAGCGAAACTGAAAAAGGTAAATGTTACGCTCTAGATTTACTTATTAAGAATATCTTAAAAGATGAAAAATATAATGACATTGAAGGATTCTTCGTATTTGATGCGGATAACTTATTAAGTAAAGATTATACAAGTCACATGAACGATACTTTTGATAAAGGCTATAAAGTATCAACATCATTTAGAGATAGCAAAAATTTCACTTCAAGTTATTCAGCTGCTTGTTCTTCAATTATGTTTTATAGAGAATGTCTACTTGTTCACCACTCTAGACAAAATTTAGGATTATCTACATTTATTTCAGGAACTGGATATTATGTAGAAAGATCCGTATTTGAAGCATTAGGTGGTTGGGACTTTAGAACATTAACAGAAGATATTGAATTTTCGTGTTGGTGTGCTAAAAATAAGATTAAGATCACATATAATGAAGAAGCAGTATTCTATGATGAACAACCTAACACTTTAAAAGCTGCAAATAAACAAAGATATAGATGGTGTAAAGGTACACATCAATGTGCAGCATTATATGCTATGCCATTAATTGGTAGAACATTCTCAATTAGTAAAAGAAGTTTATCAAATAGATTATCTTGCTATGAAATGTTTGTTCACGTTTTCCCTGCTCCAATTATTTCGACAACATGGTTTATAATTTACTTAATATTACATACAATATTCTTTGCATGTGGTATTGAAACAAAAGATATATATTTAAATAATGCAATACCTACGATTGCATATGAATTAATTGCTATATTTGGAATTGCTATATTACATTCTTTATTCTGTACTATTAAATATTGGAAACATATTCCAGGAAAATTCAATCATAAAGTAGTCGCAATGTTTTTATTCCCTCTATTTGTAGCTCTTTATATTCCACTTTCTTATAAAGCTTTATTCTCTAAAGATGTAAAGTGGGAAGCTATTCCACATACAGAATCTAAAAAGATTGAGGAATTAGAGAATGAACTCAAGTAGTTTAGATAAGAAATTGAGTTTTAAAAAGAATGTAATAATTATTTTTTTAGTTAGCTTATATACGTTTTTATCTACATATTTTGCTTATCATAATTCAGTCAATTATGAATTAAACATTATCGTTAAAGATGTATTATTCTCACTTTTAGCATTATTTTATGGTATCTTTTTCAAAAATTTAAAACAATTTGTTTTTGTATGTTTTATATATTCGTTTTCAGGATATTGTGATCCTATTAATAATCCTGCAAATTCATATATTTTAACATTTAGTGCTCTCTTATTAAGTGTTTTATTACATTTAGTATTATATAGAAAAAAATTACATATCAACGATTATACATTTTCGCTTTTAGCGTTATTTTTATGTTTTGGAATCGGTGGTTTATTTTCTAAAGATCCTGATTTTATATTAGACTCACAAAAAAATTTAACTATCATATTTAGAATTTCTATCTTATTTATATTTTTAGTAGTTTTTGTAATATCAAATTATACTAAAATTAAATTTGAAGAAATTGCGATATCTTTTAGTCTTGTTAATTTATTAATATGTATTGAAATTATTGTGGAAGCATCAAAATACATTGATAATTTTGAAATTTTTATGAGTCAAAATTTCTATTTAATATGGGGTATGAAAAATACAATTTGTATTCCTATTATGATGACTTTGCCATTTGTAATTTGGTTCATTTTTAATGATTCTAAAAAAAGAATATTTTATATAATTTTATCTATACTCAATATATTTTGTGTCTTTTTGATGTTTTCGAGAACTGCATTTATATTTTTTATCCCTGAGTTTTTATTAATGCTAGCTGGTGGTATTTTCATTAAATCGAAAATTAATTTTAAAAAAGTATTAAAAGGATGTTTAGTAGGATTATTAGTTGTAATAGCTGTAGTAGTGCTATTTTCAATAGTTTATAAAGATGAAATTTATCAAATGTTTACATCAGGAAATTTTTTTCGCTCAGATACTTTTATTTCACGTATTGAAATTTGGGAACGAGTAATGGAAATTTATCACAACAATCAATGGTTTGGTATTGGTTATATTGGTTCATTCAATTTCCATTTTGATGTTTGGGGAGATGCATATCAAGCAGTACATCAAACTATTTTCCAAGTATTATATTTAAGTGGCAATATTGGCCTAATTATATTTATGTATCATATATATACTAAATATACGAAATTACTATATAAATTTAATTTTAATAAATTTACAATATTTGTTTCCTATTTAGGTGCAGCTGCCATAGGTTTAGTAGATATTACATATTTCCAAACAATATTCTTATTAACATTAATTCCACTTATGATATATACTGAATCTATTATAGATAATGACAAGGCAATATATTTATTTTAAATTTTTTTAGATTATTTTAAAAAAAGTCTTGCAATTGATAACTTCTTTATGTATAATATTAATGCTTATGAAAATAAGCTTAATCTTATACATGGACCGTTAGCTCAGTTGGTAGAGCAACTGACTCTTAATCAGTG
>CAVEPF010000140.1:0-6010 GCA_963617645.1 Anaerotignum sp.
TTCCAATTTTAGATGCAATTTCTTCTCTTGTTTGTTCTGGCTTTTCTTTTAGCAAGCTTAACACTTCCTTATCTGTATTATTCAATATAATAGCAACATTTGAAGTGACATCTGAAGTGACATTTGAAGTGACATTATTTCTATGGAAACTGAATCTAAAACCAAATTCATTATTATAATATTCGTATTTAATATTATTTGCTGCGCATAATTCTAGTACTTTTCTTATTCCACTACCTTGAACTTCAACATTCTTAGAACGATATAATACATCTAATATCTTTCTGTTTCTAGGCATTGATTGAATTCTACGTTCAGCAAAATCTTCTGGTTTATAATTGATTGGAAATTCACCGGGATTATAAATATCTATCATCGTTGGAGTTATATCAATTTCATGTTCCGTAATAGAACGATAATTCGCATGAGCAAAAGCATTAACAACAATTTCTCTTACAGCATCAACTGGAACTTCTGGTATCTCAATTCTAGAGGTACTCTTACCATCAAATTCAACTTTCCAGTTCATATGCTCGTTAATATATACTGTTGCAATATCAATCAAATTATAAATATTATCATGCACTCTGTTAATATCTAAAAAATTAATTCTTTGATCTGTAGCATAAACTGCCATTTTTAAAACAGTTGGTTCTTTTGAAGAAAATAAGAAATACCCAGCATTTGTCAATTTATTATCAACCATTAATCCAAGCATAGTTAATAGCTCTTTTTCGTCATATGTTTCAAGTGGTTCCAATCTTCCACAATTCACTGCTCTTGTATAAAAACTCTTTAATGCTTTAGAATCAACATCTTCAATTCCAAATATAGTTAAATTGTTTTCCCATATAGATGAATAATCAGTATTTAACATCATATGTTTCAATTCATCTGGAGTCATATCTTCAGCTCTGTCATGAACTCTTTTATAATATCTTCCATATGATGAATATGGTCTTTCAGTGCCAGCAAAATCAACTCTAATAACACTAATACCATCCAATACTTCTTCTTTAATTGAAGGATATATCATTGGTTTAATCGCAGTCTTAATATGAGTTGCAACATCATTCAATGAACTAGCACTTACTATTTGTCCACAAACATCCCCATTTGGTTTAATACCAAAATATAAGATGCCTTTGCCGTGTTTATTTAAAATAGAGCAAATATCATCCATTGCATCTTTAAGTTCTCCAGTTGATTTTTTAAATTCTAGTGTTTAATTTTCTTTTCCTAGATTCATATATATTACTCCATTTCCGTATATATAAAACTTATTATATCACATGTCACTATAAATGTCACTTCACCTGGCAAAAATGTCACTTCATTTGACAAAAATGTCACTTCACACGGCAAAAATGTCACTTTATTTAACATATTTTTATTTTAGTGATCGTTATTATAAGGAAATTAGTGAAAATATTCCTATAAAAACAGAAAATTTACCTTTTGATATTCAAGTAAATTGAGTTTGATTGAAATCAAATATATCTTTAAAGATCCTTAAATCTAAATAGCAAGAATTTACTGTTTTTACTCATAATAAATTTAATTTTTAAATTATTTTGTTATAATGAAATTAGATATAGGTTATTAATATAGCAATTACAAATATAACAATTAGCATAAATAATGATGCCTTTAAGCGTATATAGTACTAGTGTAAATGATACTGATATTAATACAAATGATTGTGTGTATTTCATAAAATCTTTAAAACATCTATGTAATATAAAGGAGTTTATTATGAAAATAAAACAACAAAAACAAATTAAATCATTTTTAATTAAAGAATTTGGTTTTGATTTAGGAGAAACCTATTTTTCTAATCAAGAGAAAAGACTTAATGAGATAATCCTACACACTTCAAATAAAACTCAAAATCAAATGAAAACTTTGATACAAACTATTCTTCCACGTATAGCTTTATATAAAATACTTCTAGAAAGTGAACTTTCTAAAGATGATTCATATAAAGTTATGAGAACGTATATGCTAGATGTTGTAGCAACAAAAAAACATAAATCAACAGCAAGATTGGAGCACGTCCCAGGATTTTATAAAATATATAGTAAAATATTCTTAAAGATAATGCGAACAACAGAACTTCAAGAAAGCACTCAAAAGTGTGGCAAACGTTTCTATGATATTACTATAACTAAGTGCCTATGGCATACAGCTTGTGTTGAAAATGGTTGTCCTGAATTATGCAAACTTTTCTGCGATGTTGATGACGTAACATATGGTGGTCTAAAGAAAATAGGTTTTTCTAGAACAAAAACATTAGGTTATGGTGGAGATTGTTGCGATTTTCATTTTTTCAAGAAATAACATTTATAAATTTTATTTTTTTTATTCGTGTAATTTAGTGTAAAAATCCTGTTAAAATTCACATTAAATGACACGAATATTTTAAGAAATTTAACACTTTTTGACACGAATATTTTTATTATTGGAATCTATGCATAAAACTATCATCTTGTTAATAGCCTCATGATAAAGTTTTCATCTAAAAAAATACTCCTTAAGTTTTTTAACTTAAAGAGCATTACGTGTTAAGAAATATTTATTTTCGTGTCATTTCTTCTATTGTATTAATTCTTTTTCTTTCTTCACTAGATAACTCAAAGTCTATTGCACCTATATTGCTTTCTGCTTGTTTAGAACTTCTCATTCCAGGAATTGGAATTACATCAACATCAGGATTAGTTAAAAGCCAATTTAAGGAAACTTGAGCTATACTCTTATCATGTTCTTTTGCTATTGCTTCAAGTTCTACCATCAATGGTTCCATTTTCTTAATATTACATTCTCTAGGACAAGAGAAAAGTCTTTTAATAAAAGGAACATTATCATTTCTTTCCTTTGTTATATCTAAATGACCAAAATATGAAGTCATCTTGTACATAAATGGTACTTTTTTGTTTCTATATTTTCCAGTTAATGTTCCTTCTGCAAGTGGTGCATAGGGTATTATTGATATACCATATTTCTTGCATACATCAAATACTCCGTTTGTCTCAGGATATCTTCTTAATATATTATACCCTACCATAACAACAGCTAATGGTATACCATGTTTCTCTAGTGCAAGATGTGCTTCTTCTATTTGTTTTGAAGAGAAGTTGCATACTCCAACAGCTCTTATTTTTCCTTCTTTAACTGCTAGAGCCATAGCGTCCATGTATGCAGCTATATTACCTTTTTTAGGTGGTACATGTATCATATAAAGATCAATACAATCAACACCAAGTCTTGTTAAACTACCATCAAGAGCCTCTTTTAAGGCCTCTGGTGAATATTTACTGACAGTTTTTCTTTTTTGAGTCAATGGATTCATCTTTGAAGGTGGTGCAAACTTAGAGGAAATAAGTATTTTTCTACCATCTCGTTTTTGAAACTCACCAAGTAAGCGTTCTGACTTACCATTTCCATATATTTCAGCTGTATCAAAGAAATTAATACCATTATCAAGACATTTTGTATAAGTTTCATAATATTTTTCTTTTTCCTCATCGTTCTTTGGTAACCATAGCATAGTACCAACACCTATTGCAGGTACTTCAACATCAGTTCTACCTAATTTATGATATTTCATAATCAATACCTCCATTTAAATTAACAAACTTGCTAATTTATGATACATATTGTATCATTTTAATAACATTAATTAAATAGAATATATGAGACAGAAAGGCTTGGTTTTGTATCATGGATAAAAGAAATAAAAACGTTAAAGAAAGATTAACTAACGCAATGATTAATCTATCAAGTCAGAATGGCTGGGATAGTGTTACTATTACTGATATTATTAATGAATCAGGTGTTGCCCGAGCAACTTTCTATAGAAATTTTAATAGTATCGATGAACTAATTACTTACGGAGTAGAACAATTTCATGAAAATTATTGGAAAAACGTTCCAAAAAGTAATTCTAATTTTTTATGTATAGAAATGCTTGAATACACTTTCCATTTTTTTAAAGAAAATAAAGATTTAATCCTTTCTTACTGTCATTTTGGAACTTCTTCATCTATATTAGATATTATCACAGAAGGTATGGTCCTTTCATTTGGCGATATGCCTTCTAATTCTCCTCTTCGTTATAAACTCTATTACTATTCAGGAGCTTTATATAACATGATGCTTTATTGGCTAAAAAACGGAATGAAAGAATCAGAAAATGAGATGGCTTTAACATTTTTAAAATTCTCATCTTCTAATGATGATGGTCAAATATAAGATATAATCAAAATAAGTTAATATTCTTATATGGATTAATCTTTGATAAATCTTATTAGTTACTTTTAAAGCGGTATAATAAATATGCATCAAGATTATTTTAGTGGTAAGTTTAACTCTACATTAAATGATATTACACTTGAAGTTTCTAAGTTATTATCATTAGAATCTAAATAATTATTAATAATTAAAAGTTTTAAAAAAACTGATATCAATTTATCAGTCTTTATATTTGTATATATTATTAACTATTATTTTTTTTACTTTTATTAAACTCTTCTTTGTATCTTGCAATATTTTCAAGAAATTGATATTTAACATTTATTATAAATAAATATAGCAAATACCCTTCTGCTCTTTCATAATTTTTTACATCAAATTCAGTTAATGATAGAACATATAAATTATCTTGTAAGTCCATCATTTTACATATCGCTGATATAGGATTTTCCATACATATCTTAATATAAGATTCATAATCCATTGATTTATCATGTGTAATATTATGTAATGCTCTCTTAATATATAATCTAAAATAATCACCTAGATTACATTCATCAAATATCTCTTCAACTTCATCTAATGTCATATTCCCATCTTCTATTACATCATGAAGTAAACATACTTCTTGAACGCCATCATAAGGTATACCATATTCATACATCATATCCTTATTAATACAATTATAATCATTAGGTACAATACCAACTAAATCACGATAATTATACATACATCTTGATGGGTGATTAGCATAATCCTCACCATTGACTCTTTTTTGACCCCTGTGAGCAAACTCCATAATTTCCATACTTAAATAAACTGAAGATGTATCTAGTTCTTTTAACTCTTCTTCTTTTTTTCCTATACTTATTAAATAATCATGTATCTCTTTTAATCTACTCATTATCTTATCCTCCTTGATACGTCTATAGTGTATCAAAAATGATTAGATAAATGGTCAAATGAAATTTGACATTGATTAAATTAAAGCGTAATCCTCATATCCATTATTAATTAACATATCATTAACTAGATAGATATCATATATTTTATTTTCTATTGCATATCTTATTATAAGCGCAAACTTATTAGCTGATGATAAAGTAAAACCTGCTTTTTTTAATAGATATTTGCATTCATGATTTTTTAAATTTAATCCTAATACAATCTTAATACATACTTTTAATGAAGGCTCTGATTTACCAGATATAATAGATGACCATAATTGTCTTGAAATAAGTACCTTATTATAAATAGTTGCAGGATTTGTAATATTATATTTATCCATTAAATAGTACAAATAATCAACAAATGATTGAGATTTTTCCTGATTCTTTTGATGTTCAATAATATATTCTTCTAATGTCATAATATCACCTCATTTATAACTTATAAATTGTACTAATTAAGATTAATCAATTTTCAATAGATTTGTTAATACAATATTTTTTTTAATGTGTATATTAATTATATACTAATATCAACAATAACTAAATTATATTCTTTATATTTAAAATATAAAACAAAATTTAATTGTACAAGTAAATTTCGCTACTGATAAGTGTATGTTTCTCTTTATACAATTCCTTGGCTAGTGAAAAGAATAGAGTGGGAAATGCTTTTATTAAGTTATTGATTAGAACATTAGTTGTACAAATTAACTGCGTCCTTTCTTATCTAAATAGAATATTTGCTGTAACATTTTTGTAAATATGTCAAAAAGGAGCTGCGGACGAAATCTTGGACCAAATTATAATGT
>CAVEPF010000141.1:0-7001 GCA_963617645.1 Anaerotignum sp.
ATATTTATATTTAGATAAACAAGAAATTAATGATTTAAGTGCTCAATTACATTGTGATTTTGATGAAATAACTGTTCAATTTTTATATGATGTTTACTTAGAAGAAATAATGGAATATTTTGCACCACTTAACAAAGAGGATATCAAAAAGATAATTAAAGTGAATTTTGATGAATTAATTGGTTATGAGGATTATCTAAATTTAATGCTATCAAAAGTTGATTATTCTTTGTTATTTGATAATGAAGAAAATATGAATAAAATCATTTATAATTTATGTTTTATTTTTAGTATACTTAGAGATGATGTAATAGAAGAAGAAGTTGTTACATCAAAACAAAGAGAATATCATTATAAATTAATATTAAAAGAAGTTAATAGATTTATAGAACTAGATTCGAATGTTTTTACTAACTTTGTAAAAGATTATTTTACAAATAAAGAAATAGTTGATAAAACTTTCTATAGCTTTTTAGAAAATATATTAACTAAATTTAATATTATAGTAAATGATAGTTTCTCAAACATTTTTAATTATCTACTTAAATTATATAATAGTGCTTATTCGTTCTTTGTATCTCCTTATGAAATAAGTATTAAAGATTTGGATGTAGTAGTAATCAAAAACATATTATTAAAGTATTTAAATATTAATTATATTGGTGAAACAATTGATTTAACTGCTTTAAGTGAAGAAATAAATAATGATAATTTTGATAAAAAAGATATTCATAAATATTTTTCACGTATTGTTGAGATAGTTAATAATAAAATCGATTTAATCTTAAAAACTAAACAAAGTATAAATAGTATAATTGAAACTAATTTAAAATCTTTTTTAGATTGTTATGAATTATTAGTATATCTTACTAACCTACGTTCTAAATTTAATCGTTTACTTGAATTAGGAAATTCTAAAAAAGAAAAAAAGTATATTGAAAGCTTTTCTGATAATCTAAGTAAAACACTTGATATTGATAAAGATTTTTTAGAATCTAAAATGAATGATAAAAATATAACTGATGAAGTAGTATTAATATTAAATCATACTTGTTATGATAAATTTAAGATGCTAAATGATGAATTAGTAAAACTTAATATAAGTAATACTAATGAATATAAATTTAATATTATTGATTAAATGAGGGGCGTTTACTTAAACGCTCCTTTATTTACTTTTTTCTTATAATTTATAAAAAATGCTTGCAATTTATAATATATTTTATTATAATAATTAAGCAAGTTTTAAATATGGAGCTGTAGCCAAGTGGTAAGGCCAGGGACTGCAACTCCCTTATGCGCTGGTTCAAATCCGGTCGGCTCCTCCAACTTGTATATTAAGCGTCTTCGGACGCTTTTTTCTTTTTATTTTTGAAAAAATTAGTATAATTAATATAAGGTGATTTTATGAAAAAATATATTTTATCTCTAGACCAAGGTACAACGTCGACTAGAGCTATATTATTTGATAAATTAGGTAATGAAGTTTATAAATATCAAATGGAATTCACTCAAATAAGAGTTAAGCCGGGTTATGTTGAACATAATGCACTAGAAATATATGAAACAGTGGTTGAATGCATTAAAAATGTAATTAATGGATCTAATATTGATACAGCTGAAATAGATTCTATTGCTATTACAAATCAAAGAGAAACAACAGTTTTATTTGATAAAGCTGGAAACCCCCTTGCCAAAGCTATTGTTTGGCAAAGTAAACAAAGTGAAGAAATAACAAATAGATTTAAAGACAAAGAAGAATATATTTTTAGTAAAACAGGACTTCGTATTAATTCTTATTTTAGTGCAACAAAAATTGTATATTTACTTGAAAATGATAAAAATGTATTAAATCACTATAATGCAAATGATTGTTTATTTGGTACAATTGATACATTTTTATTATATAAATTAACTAATGGTAAATCATTTTATACTGATCCAACGAACGCAAGTCGTACAATGCTTTATAATATAAATACATTATCATGGGATAATGAGTTACTTCAATTATTCAATATAAAAAAAGAAATTTTACCTACAGTTTTAGATAATGATTCTTGTTTTGGATATGCTAATATAAATGGTTTAGAAATTCCAATTTTATCAGTAATCGGAGACCAAATGGCTTCCCTATTTGGCCATACTGCATTTAATAAAGGTGAAATTAAAAATACATATGGTACTGGTTGCTTTATGTTAATGAATATAGGAGAAAAACCTATTTATTCAAAAAATGGCTTACTTACAACTATTGCATATGTAAGAAATAAGAAGGCAGTATATGCACTTGAAGGAAGTGTGTTTGTAGCAGGAGCTGCTGTTACTTGGCTTCGTGACGGATTAAGAATTATTGAAACTAGTAAAGAAACATACAAAAGAGCTATGCTTGAAAAGAATGATGATTTAATTTTAGTTCCAGCTTTTCAAGGACTTGGTACTCCTTATTGGGATACAGAATGTAAGGGCGCAATGTTTGGTATAACTTTTAATACAACTCAAGAATCTATTATAAAAGCTACACTAGAGGCTATATGCTATCAAGCTAGAGATTTACTTGAAGTTATGATAGAAGAAACAGGGAATAAAAATATTACCTTATCTGTTGATGGTGGAGCTAGTCAAAATGATTATTTATTGCAATTTGAATCAGATATTATGCAATTAATAATTAAAAGACCTAGAAATGTAGAAACTACAGCTCTAGGTAGTGCTTTTATTGCCGGACTAAATTCTAATTTCTTTAAAAATGAAGAAGAAATTAAAAAGATAAATGAAATAGATAAATATTTCTACCCAATAAAGTCTGAAGACGAGGCAACAAGACTTTATAATAAATGGAAAAAAGCTATTGAAGCTTGTAGATTATTTAAATAGTAGATTCTAAGCTTTATTATTTTAATTAATCTATATTTGATGTATAATAAATAGAAAATGAATAGGAGATTTTATTATGTTATTTGATGATTTAAAAAAAGCTAAAATGCAAGCATTTAAAGATAAGAATCAAGATGCTAGAAGTGTTCTTGAAGCTGTTATTTCTCGTTCAATGTTACAAAGCGTTGAACTTAAGGCTAGTGGCAAAGAATTAAGTGATGATGATGTTTTAACAAATATTCAAAAAGTTGTTAAAGAATTAGAAGAAGAGCGCGTTAGTTTTAAGGCTGCAGGTAGAGATGAAACTGTTACTAGTTTAACTAATCAAATTGATTACATTTCTAAGTTCTTACCAAGCCAATTATCTGAAGATGAAATTAAGCAAATTATTTCTAGTTTAGATGATAAATCTATAGGAAATGTTATGAAACATTTCAAGACTAACTACCAAGGCAAATGTGATATGGGCCTTGTATCAAAGATTGCTAAGGGATTATAATGAAGTTTAATAGTGCTTTGTGCCTCCAAGGAGGTGCTATGCGTGGAGTATTTACTGCAGGAGTTTTAGACGCATTTATTGATAATGATATCGAGTTTTCTGATGTTTATGGTATATCAAGTGGTTCTAAAGCCATGCAATATTATCCTAGCAAACAAAGAGGATATTCTTATAAATCAGATATAGAAGCTTCTAAATGTGAGAATATGTTTAACATGGCTAATCTTATAAAAGGTTTACCTGTTATTGATATGGATTACTATATTAATGAAATTAGAGATAAGAAATTTCCGTTAGATTATCAAAGTGTACTCGATAGTTTTACTAAATTACATATAGGATGCACTAATATTAACACTGGTTTAATTGAATATTTTGAAAAAGAAGATCCTAACTTTTTGAAAGCTCTAGTAGCATCTTGTTCATTACCTGTTTTACAACCAATTGTAAATATTAATGATAATGAATATTTAGATGGTGGTTTAAGTGAAACAATTCCTTTTGGGACTGCTTTAAAAGATGGTTTTGAAAAGATAGTAGTTGTATCTACTAGACAAGATAAGTATAGAGCTCTTGAAAACCATACATTTGATTTTGCATATTCAATGAAATATGCAACGTACCCTAATTTACTTAATTTACTTCGTAATATGAATAAACAAGAAAATGAATATTATGAAGAAATGGAACAACTTGAACGTGATAACAAGATTATTGTAATAAGACCAAGTTACGTAGTTGATGTAGATCGTTTAGAACGTGATCAAGACAAACTTAATAGATTATATCAGGATGGATATAATCAAGGTAAAAACGCAATATTAAAATTTATTGATTATTTTAAGTAGGTAAATATTATGTTAGAAAATGAATTAAAAATTTATAAAGATACTCATTTAGAGTTAAATAAACTTGGATATATTTATTATGTTTTGAGTTTCGATGAGGAAACTGATTGTCCTCTTGATAATAAAGAATTTGCACTTTCTATATTAGATGAATTATATGGTAAGATGCTTAATATCATGACTGATAAAGTTTATTCTAAAGCTTTAGAGACTTTATATAATAATAGAGATAAATTAGAAGAAATTGATAGATTATGTGTAGAAGAAGATTACAAAGACATAATTAGAATTAATAAAGTTCCGCGTGAAGAATTAGATAAGCATATTGCGAACCTATCTCGTGCAGGACTTCTTTGGAAAAAGAGCCGTGAAACTTTAGATTATACTGATTTTGAAAAAGAACTAAAAGAATTAGTTGATTATAACTTTAAGTATATTAAGTGGCAAGATAAAGGCTTTAAAGAACCATATGATACTTTACTAGATGAAATGGAAGATGGTTTTACAACAGAAAAATATGATGAATTCTTTAATTTAATTAAAGAACGAATTGTTCCTCTTGCAAAAAAAATATGTCAAATGCCAAAGTTATATAACACAAAAATTTGTGATTTAAAATTTAATAAATATGATCAAATGAAGCTTACAAATGAAATTTGTAATATGATGGGTTATACAAATAAAAAAGGTTGTGTAAGAGAAACTATCCATCCATTTACTTCAGGATTCTCTACAAATGATGTACGTATTACAACAGAATACAATGAATCATTACTATTATCTAATTTATATTCAGTTATGCATGAAGCAGGACATGCTTTATATGAACTAGGTATTGATCCTAAGTTTAACGGAACTTCATTATTTGGAGGTACAAGCTGCGCTGTTCATGAATCACAATCTAGATTTATGGAAAACTATTTAGGTAGATCTTATGCATTTACTAAAAAGTTATATACTGTTGTAAAAGATTTATTTCCAGAACAATTTAAGGATATAACTCTTGACGATTTATATTATTATGCAAATGACGTATCTAATCAATTTACACGTACTGAAGCTGATGAATTAACATATCCAATTCATATTTTAATTCGTTATGAAGTTGAGAAAGCATTATTTAATAAAGAAATAACAGTTGATCAAATAAGTGATAAATTTAATGATTTATTTGAAGAATATCTAGGTGCTAGACCTTCTAACAAACTTGAAGGATGTTTCCAAGATGTACACTGGTCAAGTGGATTTGGTTATTTCCCTACTTATGCACTAGGCAATGCATTCGCAGCTCAATTTATGGAAAAAATGAAAGAAACACTTGATTTTGATAAACTTATGGAAGAAGGAAACTTTGGCCCTGTTAATGCTTGGCTTGATGAATATATTCATCAATATGGTAAGTCAGTTAAGAATTTAAAGTTAATTGAGAATGCATGTGGTAAACCATTTGATCCACATTATTATATAGATTACCTAGAGAAAAAATTTAAAACTATATATAAGGTAGATTAATATGACTAGTTTAGCCATAACTCTTATAGTTGTATTTTTAGTTTTAATTATTTTAATATTTCTATATAGACATATATTATTATCTATAATTGATAAGCCATACGTTAAAGGTAACTTTAATGAAGCACTTAAAAAAATTGATAAATTATATAAATTTTTACCATTTTCTCATCAAAGACTTATTGTTTATAAAACAAGTATCTATATATTAACTGATAAAGACGAATTATTTTTAGAAGAAGTTAATAAAATTAATAAAGCTAGTCATACTTACGGTCCATATTATTATTACTATAATATAGCATATATGATAAATCATGATGATTTTGTTCGTGCGGAAAAGTTATACGGAGACTTAACAACCTTATTTAAAGTTAGTAAAGATTTTGATTTAATTACACCTTTAGCTATTTTAATGGCTAATAAGGGTGATGAAAAGGCTTTGAAAAAATTAAAAGAATTAAAACGTAATAACCATATCGATATTACTTTTATTCAGGTTGCAAACAGATATATAAAGAAAACAAAAAGGAAGGAGCTATAGAAATATAGTTCCTTTATGGTATTTTTATGACATATACACAAGATGAATATTTTAAAATATTAACTGACTCTTTAAATAATGGGTTTAAGATAATTGATTCTAAATTCCCATACCTTAAACTAACAAACGATATAGATGAAATAGAATTAGATTTAAATTTAGAAAAACCTATTATAAAAGAGATTGTTAAACCAGACTATAATAATTCTCTTGTAAATATTATTAATTCTATACGTTCTAATTATAATAAAGATACAAATTATGAAATTGATAAATGTTTATTTGATAAATATTATAAAAATACAATAATTTTAATATTAGATGGATTAGGAAAAAATATATTAGATGAATTTAGCAAAAGATATCCTGGTAATTTTTTAGCAAAATATTTATATAAATATTTAGTTGCAATATATCCATCAACTACAGCTTGTGCTACAACAAGTATTAAATCTGGTTTATTACCATATGAAACTAGTTGGACCGGATGGGCGAATTATTTTTCTGAAGTAGATAAAGATTTAGTATTATTTAATGGACGAGATTATTATACTGATGAACAATATGAAATCTGTGCGTATGACATAATTCCTCAAAAGACTTATTTTGATGATTTAGATGTTAAAGGCGCTGCTATAGAACCCGATTTTTCTAAAAAAAGTCACGAACTAGCCGATGTATTGAATCAATGTTTAGATAAAATTAACAAAGGATATAATAC
>CAVEPF010000142.1:0-8388 GCA_963617645.1 Anaerotignum sp.
TATTAATCGTTTATATAATTTTTATTGTTGTAATGTCATTAATTGCATTTATTTCTTATAAGAATGATAAAGAAAAAGCTAAAAGTGGCAAAATTAGAACTAAAGAAAAAGTTTTATTATTTTTATCAGGTTTTGGTGGTTCAATTGGAGCTGAAATTGCTCGTAAAAAATTTCATCACAAAACAGAAAAAATTTATTTTTCAATAGTTATTTACTTATCACTTCTTTTAGAAATAGCTATTCTTTGCCTATTAATATATGGAGGAGTAACTAAATAATGAGTACAGATTTAGAAAAATCACATTCTAAGTGGTCAAACTTTAAATTAACCTTAAAATCAGTTTTACTAGCTGTTTTTTCAAATACTATTTGGGTATTATTATATCTAGTAAACACTTTAAACAATAGTTTAGTTTTTAGTTTAATTGGTGTTAATATTGTAATTTTAATTTTATTAATATCTTCATTTAAGAGCTTTAAAAGATAGCTCTTTTTTTAATCTCTTACAAGTTTCATTCCTAAATCTAAAATAGATTCATCTAAACCTGGTAATATAAACAAAGCCTCATACCCGTGATCAATCGTGTCAAACTCAATACCAAACATTAAAATATTCTCTACATGAGAAAATATTCCAAGAGGATTGTTTAAATTATCATATAATTCAACAATATCATCTTTATTTATTGTCCCATATGCTTTGCACGTAATACCTTCATTTGTAATTGATGTTATTTTTAAATAATTATTCATCTTTTTTCTCTTTCTCAAACACGATTTCTAATTTGTTAGGGTATTCTTTAGATGCATCAAATGAATATTTCAAATATACATCCATTTCTTTACCACTTTTTGTTGTTATAGTAACACGATTTTCTGTAACACCATCTGTAAACAATTCTTTTACAATTTTTTTAGTCCACTTTTTAATATTAATTTGTGACTTATTAATTTGAACTTTACAAGATTTATTATTACATTTATAAGCATAAATAGTTTCGATTATAGAATTTTTACATTGAGGACATTTACAAATAGGTTTTAATTCTTCTTTTAAGGTCTCGTTCTCTACATCACTTTCACCATCTAAATTAAAATCAAATTTAAGTACATTATGATATTGTTCTTTTATATCATATTTGTAAGTCATGATAGATTCAAACTCAATACCCTTTTTTGACATACATAAAACTTTAGTTTTAGAGTTACCGTTAGTTAATAGATTAATTGCTTGATTCCTTGTAATTTTTTTAGCTCCTAAAGCGTTTTTAAAGATTATTACATCACAACCTTTATTTATGCATTTATAAGCATTCTCTGTTTCAACAATAGAACTATTACAAATAGGGCATAAACATAATTTGTTTTTTTCTAAATTATATTGTGTTAAATTAATCCCTTTAACTTCACTGACAAAACGATTAACTAAATCAATAATTTCATCTAAAAACTCATTACATGTATAGGTGCCTTTACTTATTTCATCAAGTCTTTTTTCAAAATATGCAGTAAGTTTTACACTTTTTAGTTCTTCAAATGGAATTGTATCAATAAGTTCCATTCCTTTTTTTGTTGGATGAATATATTTTTTTTCATATTCTTCTATTAACCCACGTTTTTTAAGTTCTTCAATAATTGAAGCTCTTGTAGCTTCAGTACCAATACCCTCAACACTTTTTAAAACATTTTTATCTTCCTTAGAGTCAACGTATTTAACAGGATTCTTCATCATTTTAATTAAAGAACCTTCGCTAAATCTACTAGGAGCTTTAGTTTCACCACTTACTACATCAACTTTAGTAATATTTATAATGTCTCCTTTTTTAGCTTTTACAAAAGTTTTTTCTTTTTCATTTTCTTTTTTGCCGTAGATATAGGCTTTTCTATGTCCTAAAGATGTACAAGCCTCAATTATTGTTTCAAATTTATAATCATTTTTAGTAAATTGAATCTTTTGTTTACTAATTTTTGCATCTGGTAAAAAAGCAGCTAAAAAGCGTTCTACAATTGCCATATAAACATGAATCTCATCTATTGATAATTGTTTTATATAATCAATATCTACTTTTTTTAAAGTAGGAGTTAGTGCTTCATGAGCACCAATATCTTTTTTAGCAATCATTATTGGGTTGATTTTATAATTATTATCAAATATTTCTTTAATAGTATTTTTTGATACAACTAAAGACTTTAAAATATCATAAGTTTTACTAGCCAATTCCTTAGAAATATGGGTTTCATCAGTTCTAGGATAGGTTACAAGTTTATGTGTTTCATATAGCGCTTGAACTGTATCTAAAACTTTGCTTGCAGACATACGATATCTTTTATCCATATCAACTTGCAAATCAGACAAAGAATATAACATTTTAGGTTTTTCTAAGCGGTTTGTAGTTTCAATTTCACAAATTATAGCTTCACCTAAACCTATCTTTTTGGAAATTTCACTTGCATCCTCTTCTTTATCAAATCTATTTTGATCTAAATCCGGGTCTATATAATTTCCTGTTATTTCAAAATCCGAGATATTGCCTATTGCTTGAATTTTATAATATTTTTTAGGATGGAAATCTAATATTTCTTTTTCATTGTCTACAAGTATTCTTAATGTAGGTGTTTGAACACGACCGACAGTTAATAAATTTTTGCTAGAACCAAATTTACACGTCATAGCTCTAGTAGCATTCAATCCAATTAAATAATCAGCATAGCTTCTAGCTTTTCCTGCAAAATAAACATTATTATAAACAGTTTCATCAAGTCTTTTTTCAAAAGATTCCTTAATGCCTTCTTCAGTCTGACTTTCAAGCCACATTCTTGTGATTTTTTTTACATGTGGATGAGAATATTTGTATAAATTTCTAAAAATTAAATCCCCTTCTCTATCTGAGTCACATGCATTAATTACTTCACTAATATCATCTCTATGCAATAATTTATTGACTATTTGATATTGTTCACTTACAGACTCGCTAACTTTTAAAGGAATTTCTTTAAAAGTAAATGGAAGGTTATTTAAAGACCAATAGTTATACTTATCATCTATTTCATTTGGCATTTTAAGTGTTAATAAATGTCCTATACAATGAGTATAAATAAAGTTTTGACCTATCACATATCCTTTAAATCTTTTAGCACTTGCCTGCTCTAATTTAGCATCTATTATATTTTTCATTACACTAGGCTTTTCAGCTATTATTAAAATCATATTATCACCATTAAATTATAGTCAAAAAGACTAATAGATTACTAATTAATTAGCAGACATTTGAATATTCTCAAATTCAAAGTGCATCAAAGTAGATTCATCATCATAAAGTCTTAATTTTTTCTTTTCAATTCGGTAATCATTAGGACGTAAAACTTCATAATCCACTTGATTATACTTTTCAATACCACTAAATTTAATTAATACCTGTTTATATACATCAAATGTTAAATTTTTAATGTCAACATATAGTTCACTATTATCAAAATTAAAAATTAATAAAGCTTCTGGTTCATTAATTTTATAATCGAATTTAAAATCATGATCGAACGCAAAATCTAATAATTCATAGTCACTATATAAATCTGAAATTTGCTCCTTAAGCTCATTAATATTTTTAAGACAATAATTTATTTTATTATTATATTCACTAGGCTTATTTTGATATAAAAAACCTCTATAAGCTATAATATAATAATTTAGTGCCTTACGTAAGTTTTTCTTAAATGAATGTCCATTTAAAAATAAATCAGCAAATCTTAAAGCAACTTCAAATACAGGATTATTTTCATATTTTTTATTTAATAAATCTCGCATTCCTTTTTGAAAAATAGGGTCTAAAATATTAACGCTAGTTCCGTAATTTTGTTCAACATAATAGCCATTTTTATACATGTCTGATAGCTTTAATATTGAAGTAGTTTCACCTTCTAATGCACCACGAGAAAAATATTTAAAAGCCTCGTCGTATTTTTTCTCTACACCTTTACCATAGTAATACATAAACCCAAGTCTTGTGAATCCTAAAGGATTTTTATGCTCAATAGCTTTTTTATAATAGGCAATAGTTAAATCGATTTTTCCTAAATTATAATAATAATCACCTAACATAATCATAGCACTTGTGTTATTTAATATATTTGCCATATATAAGGCTCCGTCTATTTTCTCTTCAATAGTCTTACCTTCATTTATTTTTCTTATAGCTTCATTCTTATCCATAATTACCTCATAACAATACAATTATTATAATTAATTAATACTAAAATGTCTAGATTTGAAAAAGGAAGTATGGATTACCAAACTTCCTTAATTTCTTATTTAACTAATTCTTCTAATTCATCAAGTAAATTATTTAATGATTCACAAACTGAAACAAATGGAGCACTAGTTGTTAAATCAACTCCACCCTTTTTAACAATTTCAACTGGATAATCTGATCCACCTGCTGATAGCATATTGATATATTTTTCTTTCCAATTTGCTTTTCCACTCTTATAATCTTTAAATATTTGGCTAGATGCACTAAAACATGTTGCATATTGATATACATAGAATGGAGAATTGAAAATATGAGGAATATATGCCCATACATATTTCTTTAACTCTTCAGTTTCTAAATCAATACCATAATAAGTCTTATATAAATCACCCATTATATTGCATAGATCTTCATAAGTTAATGCTGAACCTTCAAGAGCTTTTGTATGTGCTTGATATTCGAAATCAGCAAATAAAGTTTGACGATAGAAAGTAGAAACAATATTGTTAATTTGTTTTTCTAGAGCTTGAATCTTAACATTCTTATCATTTGACTTCTTTAATAAATAATCAAGGAATAAATCTTCGTTGAATGTAGATGCAATTTCAGCTACAAATATAACATAATTTCTTGTTTCGTCTTCTTGGTTTTCTAAAGAATATAATGTATGAATTGAGTGGCCACATTCATGAGCTAATGTAAATGCACTATCTAATGAATCTGTATGATTTAATAAAATATAAGGACCAAATCCATCAATTTCTGAACTATAAGCTCCGCTTCTCTTTCCGTCATGAGGATAAACATCAACGTGACCTGGAGCTAAAGCTTTTTTAGCATGCTCTACAAAATCATCTCCCATAACTTCAAGAGCTTCTAAAACATCATGATATGCAGTTTCATAATCATATTTTGTTTCCTCTTTTGAAATAGTTAAGAAACGATCATATGTATGATATTCCTTTAGATTAAAATATTTCTTTCTAAATTCAATATAGCGTTTAAGCGGTGCTGTATTTTCTCTAACTGTATTAATTAATGATAAATAAACACTCTTATCAATTTTATTGTTATCTAAGAATAAATCTAAAATATTGTTATATCCCCTTGCATGCATACTTGCAATATCAGAATCAACAACACCTTTGTATAACTTAGCATATGTATTCTTTAAATCATCATAATGTTTAAACATTGCTTCAAAAATGATACGTCTATCATCTTGATTATTTGAGTATTGTTCAAGTAAAGATGTGTAATTATTTTTAGTAAATGTAACTGTTTTGTTATCAGATAAAGTTACTGTAAAAGGCTTTACATCGCTTGATTCAAGTAAACCATATGTTTGACGGAAAGATGATGTAACACTATTATAATTAGCTAAAATCTTCTCAACTTCTGGTTTTAAAACGTGTTCCTTAGAATGGAATAATTGATTAATTCTGTATAAGTTAGCCTTGATTCTTGGGCAAGTTTTACTAAACTCTTTAAAGTCTTCTTCATTAAACTTTAATAATTCATCATTTACAAAGCTTGTTGTTTTAACATATTCAGTATAAGCTTTTTCAAGTAATGACATATTTGATTGAGCTTCAAGTGAAGCTTGATTTAAATCGAATAACATTGAACCATATGAATAAACTTTACTTAACCATTTATCATATGTAATTTCTTTACTAAAATACGCTTCAATATTTTCTTTATTTACTAACTTACCTTCAAAATTTGATAATTCTACAAGAGAATCAATAAACTTTTTAACATCGTTTACAAATTCTTCGTTATTTTTATAGACTTCTTTTAGATTCCATTCTTTCATTTTTTTCTTCCTCCAATATTTCAATTAATATTTTCATCTTTTTTTCGTATAACTCATTTAAATATACACTAAGTCCTACTAAAAATATTAGCAATATAAATAACAACAAATCTATAGCAATCATTTGTGCATTTGATATTAACATAAGCGGTATAAATGTCATGATATTTTTACTAGAAAGTTTAGTTTCTTTATGCATATTAATTTGTTTATTAATTTGTTTTATTCTACAAATAGTCCACGTTAAATAAATACAAACTAAAAACATGAGTAAACATAGCGAAATAGTTATAGATAAAAAAGTATCCATTAAAAACCTCTTAAAGAATAAATATTAATTTATTCTAAAATAATGTATACTTTTTTTCAAATATAACGCTTATTTAGATTTCACGAGTATATTTTTTTAAGAACTTAGCTTCTTCTTTTGTTAAATATGGTGAAATCTTATTATAAACTTTTTGGTGATACTTATTTAATATATTTTTTTCTTCTTCTGTTAAAAGCTTAGTATCAATACCATCTAAATCAAATGGAACTAATGTGATTGGTTCAAATTCTAGGAATGTACCAAACTCTGTTTCCTTATACTTTTTGCATAGAATTAATGATTCATGGCGGATACCATATTTACCTGTTTTGTATAAACCTGGTTCGTCACTTGTAATCATACCCTCATCAAAAGCAGCTTGATCTCTATCATATTTAATACCTTGAGGACCTTCATGTACATTTAATACATAACCTACACCATGTCCTGTTCCATGATTAAAGTCAAGTCCTTGGCTCCATAAAGCTTCTCTTGCGGCTAAATCTAATGTGCGTCCTGTAGCACCTTTCTTAAATTTAAGTTCGGATAAATGAAGGTATCCTTTAAGAACATAAGTGAAGTCTTTTTTCATCTCACTTGTAACTTTTCCAAGTGCAAAAGTACGAGTAATGTCAGTTGTACCTTCTAAATAGTGAGCACCACTATCAACTAGCAATAGATTATCTTTAGTAACTTCAATATTAGTTTTTTCGGTTACACCATAGTGAACAATTGCACCGTGATGAGCAAATCCACAAATTGTACCAAATGAAATATCTAGGAAATTTGATTGTTCTTTTCTAAACTCAAGTAATTTCTCTGAAACACTTAATTCAGTCATTGGTGTTTTACCAACATTTGTTTTTAACCAATACATAAATTTACATACAGCTACACCGTCTTTTACATGAGCCTTTTTGAAATTACTGATTTCTGTTTTATTTTTTCTAGCTTTTAAATCAGTTGTAACGTTTCTTTGATTAATGATTTGATTATTTTTAGAAATATTCTTATACATTGTGTAATTAGTTTTATTTAAATCTAACACAAATGTTTTATTAGTAATATTTAAAACATCTTGATAAATTGAATCATAATCTTTTAAAATAATGCGAGATTTAGATAATTTCTTCTTAACATCTTCACTTAATACACTTTGATTTAAATATAAGACAACTCTATTTTGTTCAATAAGTAAATAAGATAATATTACAGGATTACATGTAACATCATTTCCTCTTAAATTTAATGTCCACATAATATCGTCAAGGGAAGAAATAACAGTATAGTCAGCGCCAACACTAGTTAAATTTTCTTTGATTTTTGCAATCTTAGAGTTTCTATCTTCGCCTGCATATTTTGTATCAAGTTCATAACCTGGTTCACTTGATAAAGCAGGTCTATCAAGCCAAATTTGATTAACTAAATCTAAATTTTCTTTTATAACTATAGGTTCAATAGTCTCTAGTTGTTTACCAAAATTAGCTGTAACACACTTACCATCAAAACCTAAATTTCTCTTCCCTTTATAAGATTTAATGAATTCGAAAACAGTAGGAACATTTTCTTCGCCCATTTTCATCATAGTAATTGAAGAACCTTTTAATTGTTCTTCTGCTTGTAAAAAGTATCTTCCATCAACCCACAAGAAGGCTTCATTTAGTGTTACAAGTAATACTCCAGCACTACCTGTAAAGCCTGATAAATATGCACGACTCTTAAAAAAAGAACCTACATATTCACTTGTATGATAATCATCAGTAGGAACATAATACATAGTTAGATCATTATGTTTCATTAATTCTCTTAATTTTTCTAATTTTTTATCAGTAGTCATAATTCAAATTCCTTTCAATTTTTCTTATATTTTAGTTCAAAACAACCAATATTTAAAGCAAAATGATTACAAGATTTCATTAATATAAAAATGAAGAAACTAATAATCCCTTTGACTAATATTTCAGCTTAATTTTTAATTATTTTATACAATTTTTCCACGTTCATATATC
>CAVEPF010000142.1:8418-10285 GCA_963617645.1 Anaerotignum sp.
CTCTTCAGTTATTTCTAAATCGGTTGTAAAACTTATCGTAAGAAAAAGTAAAGAATTATCCCCTTCTAATCTTCGTGATAAATAATATAAATTTTGAACTTTATTAGATTTCTCAAATTTATAATTATCAACAATAGAACCGTCAGATTTTTCATTATACCTTAAGCTATTAAATTGTGAATAAGACATAAGAGGCAAACCTGGTGTTGCATATTCCATTTCAACCTTAAAAGAATATGAAAAATTCTCATCAATTGCACTTTGACAATTACCTAATTTTTCATCATATACATAATAAGTTATACTATAAGTAAACCACCTCAAAGTAAGACTTGGTCCAAAACTTTTAAAATAATATATTACAGGTAAATCTAAATTTCTAGGTTCTTCTTTTAATGTTATAGGGTAGCTATTATCATTATATTGTTTATATTTAATGTCATATTGATATTTAAAATCATCTTTATTAAGAGTATAAATTTCATAATGTTTATATTCCCCATCTTTTGGTTCAGAAGAAAAATTAGAAATTGAAACATTACATGAATTAAGTGTTAATATTAATCCAGTAAATAATAAACAAAGTATTTTCTTCATTATGCTACCTCACTTATAATATTTGGTTCATCAGAATTGATTTTATATTTACAATTTTTACAAATTGAATATGTTTTTGATCCTATTTTTTGAGTAACAAAATTATGTCTATCAATTTGAGTTAATCCACACGAACAAACTGACAAATGATTACTGCTATCAATTATAGTAAATTTTGAAAAAGGATGCGTTTTAGGTTCATATGTAATTATTTCATGGCTACAATAACAATATGACTTGTTGTTATATACATAATTATTACTATGTGAATGACTACCATTGATTTTTAAAACCATTGCATTACGGTAGCTATATCCTTCATCTTCAGGATTAATATGAGTCCAATAATACATCCATCCAAAATGGCAATATAATTTGTCATTTGACGAATCATAATCATATGCAACTACGGCATGTCCTCCACCATTTTTTTCAATTGCTAACAAAACAGGATAACCTTTTTTAACATTTTCAATTGCAAAATCTCTTACATTTTTAGTGCTTAATTCATCTCTATAACATTTTTCAATAGTATAATTAAATCCTCTTTCATTTAAGTAAGTTTTTGTAATGGTTTCTCTTTGCTCAATGTTTGTACCAAAATCGCTAGCATTTACCTCATGATACCCTTTGGATATACCCATAGATATTAGCTTTGATTCAAAATCATATTCCTTAGAACTTAAAATATATTTATAATAATTGCCATATCCTTTATCTTGGTTAAAATAATGATAATTAAATACTCCCGGAGAATTTCTTTCATTTATAAAATTATTAGTCTCACTTGAAGATTTTATATCATAACTCTCTTCAATAATATCATCATTAAGGTAATTATCATAGTATGATAAAATCATACCAAGTGCTACATAACCACAACTTCCTTTAGTATTTCCTCCTAAATTAAGAGTTAAATTGTCAAAATAAGCATCCATATAATTAGAATAAGAATTTTTGTGTTCTATGTTATTAGATGTAGTCGCAGCAACGCAGTTCTCTTTTAAATCATTTTTTGTAATATTTACAAAAATTAAATTTAATAATAAAACATTAAAAATAAAATAAATTTTCTTCATTTTTACCACCTCTAGTTACATTATATAATTTAAAATAAATAATAGCAATATAAGAAAACATTTTTTGCAAATTTATTTTACATTTTTTAAATAATATATTAATACCAATATTAATAAAAGAAAAAACTATAAAATTGTTAATAAAACAAATATTCACTATTAATTAAACTTCATTTATAGAACACAAATGT
>CAVEPF010000143.1:0-6321 GCA_963617645.1 Anaerotignum sp.
AAATTATAGTTTTGTTACTTCAATTTTCAAATTTTCGAAACTTACACTATAAGAATAGTTTTCACTCCAAGTTTTAGTATCATCTTTTATAAAACATGATTTTAAATATATAGAATTTTCTTTTGTTTCAAATAAACTAGAGTCTAAAGTTTTATCAACTAATTTTTTTAAATCTTCATATGAATTTATAAAGCTTGAAGTGGCTTCAAAGTCTATAATATACTCTTCTTCGCCTATTAGTTCTTTATTTATTAATTCAGATATCTTATAATCGTTCTCATTTTTTTCTACTTTATATAGCGAATTGTTGTAAGAAAGAATTGCTACATCATCTTTATAGCAATTATCATCAAATCCGGAAAACTTAGTTATTATATCTTCATTTTTATATAATCCTGATAGTGTAAAACTTGATTCTTTGCTTTCTTCTTTATAGTTATGTACTTTGTACTTACCAATATATAAGCTATTAACATCACTTTTTACATATATTTCATTATATTTATAACCATAATTTCCCCATACTAAATATGAGAAAACAATTGCTATAATAGCAAATACACTTGCTAAAATTATTCCAATTTTTTTATTGTTCATTAGATTCACCTTTTAATAAATTTTGCATAACATAAGAAGCTATTAAAAGTCCACAAGAAGATGGTACAAAAGGACTTGATCCAGGGATTACTCTCTTGCTAGATTTTTCTTCACTAACTTCTGGTGTAATAGGTTTTTCTTCAGAGAAACATACATCTAAATGATTTATCTTTCTTTTTTTTAGTTCTCCTCTAAGTACTCTAGCTAATGGATCCATTTTTGTTTTAGAAATATCACATATTTTAAAGCCTTGAGGATTAAATTTATTTCCTGCACCCATCGAAGATATTACACTAATATTTAATTCTTTGCACTTTTCAATAATACCAATTTTTCCCTTAACTGTATCTATTGCATCAACTACATAGTCAAACTCTTCAAACGGAAATAAATTTGCAGTTTCAGGTAAAAAGAACATGGTATATTTTTTAACAATACAATCAGGATTAATATCAAGAATTCTTTTTTCCATTACATCAACTTTATACATGCCAATAGTTGAGTGTAGTGCTACTATTTGTCTATTTATGTTTGTTAAGCTTACAGTATCATTATCTATAATATGAATTTCACCTACGCCTGATCGAGCTAAAGCCTCACAAACAAAGCCACCTACACCACCAACACCAAAAATAGCTACTTTTTTATTTTTTAGTATATTTGTTGAATTTGATCCAAAAAGTAATTCTGTTCTTGAAAACTGTGTAATCATAATATCCTCCGATTTTTAGATATATTATATATCAAAATATAAAAAATTGTTGTTTGAAAATGAAAAACTTGTTAAAATATGTTGAGGTATTTTATGATAGTCGCAATCACAGAATTAAACAATCAAGTATTTTCTCATTACGGAGAAACTAGACATTTTAAATTATATGAAATCGAAAATAACCAAATTGTAAAATCATGGGTTATTGATTCAGGTGAATATTCTCACCATACACTAGCTACACTTTTACATAATAATAACGTTAATGTATTATTATGTGGTAGAATAGGTCAACCAGCTGTTATTACATTATCTCTTGTTAATATCAAAGTATATGATTTAAACGAAGGATCTTGTGATGATGTAATACAAAATTATCTAAATGGTAATGTTTCATTTAGCGGTGGACATGAATGTCATCATTAGAAAAAATCGTTAGAATTAATTTCTAACGACTTTTTTTATTGAATGATATCTAATAATTCTTTATATGTATTGTTAAATACACTAAGAAGTTCATTTATTTTTTTTGTGTCTATTACATCTTTTCTAATAGGTATTAGTGCTTCTTCACAAGCTTCGTCTAATTGTTTCATACCAAGATTTAGAGCAATACCTTTAATTGAATGTAATTTCTCATGAACACCATTTATATCATTTATATTTATTAAATTTTTAATTTCTTTTTCAAATTCTTTATAGCTTTCAAGAAAGCTTTTTCCAATAAGATTAAACAACTCTTCGTTGTCTTCTAAATAACTTTTCCAAATAATCTTTTCTATATACATAAACTACTCTAATACAATCTTATTATCTTTTTTTGTAATATGAGTGCTATAAAAAGACTTCATACCACTAATTAAATAATCAAGATCTTTTGTACCTGCAGTCTCTACACATGAGTGCATTGCAAGTTGTGCAAGACCAATATCAACGCTAGGTACGCTTACATGACTTGTAGAAATAGCACCAAGTGTGCCACCACCTCTTACATCACTTCTATTTGTAAAATCTTGATAAGGGACATTTCCTTTTTCTAAAATAAACTTAAATAAGGCATCACTATATGCATCTGTTGTATAATGTTGGTTTGCATTATGCTTTATAACAATTCCTTTATTCATGAATACTTTATTTAATTCATCTGTTTTACCTACATCATTAGGGTGTACAGCATGAGCATTATCACAAGATACCATCAATGATTTAGCTAGACTTTGTTTTAAATCATCGCTTGTTAAATTAAGAGAGGCATAAATACGATCAAGTGTATCTTTTAAGAATGTTGAATCAGCTCCTTGTTTTGTACCTGATCCTACTTCTTCATTATCAAATGCTATACAAACATTAATACTCTTATCATTTTTAGCTTCTTTGAATCCTTCAAATAAACCATATACACTCTCTAGATCATCAATTTGAGGAGCTAAGAAATATTCGTTTTTAGCACCGTAAATTGAACCTCTAAAGCGAGAATATAAAGTTAAATCATAACTTAAAACATCACTCTTTTTAATATTAAATTCACTTTCAAGTAAGTCATCAATACTATTATTTTCACCAAGTAGAGGCATTAAATCAATTTGAGGATTATAGTTCTTACCACTATTTACATCTCTATTAAAATGTATACATTCATTAGGAATAACTAATAAATCACGGTTAAAATTCACAAACTTTGTTTCTATAGAGTTATTATCTTTAACAAATACTCTACCACTGATTGATAATGGTCTATCAAAGAATGATGAATAAATAGGACCACCATAAACCTCTGTATTAATTAAAGAATAATTATTACATACAAGTTTATTATTTAATGGTTTTACCTTAAATGTCGGTGAATCTGTATGAGCTGATGCCATATTTATAGATATATCAGTTAAAACAGAAGGAATAGTAAACGCAATAATAGAGGAATCATTACGTGTTACAAAATACTTTCCATTTGGTTTAATATCCCATTTATTTTCTTCACAAAGTTCTTTAAAGTTAGAACCTAGCAATATACTTTTAACACTTTTGACTGCTTCAAAAGGATTAGTAGAAGTCTTTAAAAAGTCAATAAAATTATTAATTGTATTCATTTTTATCTCCATTCTAATTCACACATAAACGATAGTTCGTTATTTGAATTATATATTTTATAATGTGTGTAATTACTATCGTATTTAATAGTAATTTTTTCATTAAATTTAATTTCTTTAACATATTCTAAAGAAAAAGAACATAAGTTTCTTTTTTCATTATAATCAAATGTATTATAAATAAATTCCATGTATCTGCAATTATTCATGTGTCCATTATGATCAAGATCGTTTAGTTTTACTTTTTCTTCTTTGCTTAATGTTAAATTTTCATCACCAAAATTTAATTTTTTAAGGTCAGTTATTACTTTTTCGTCTGAGATTTTCTCACTAGGGAAAGTAGCTACATTGCTACGAACAATTCGTCTAGTTGTGTAATCTATAATAATCCATTTAGTTATAGCTTTAACACAAACTTCATCATTTAAATTTTTAATTAAATAATTACGATCAAAATCAATTCTACCAGGGGGATTAGAATATGTTTCTACATATGCGTTCTCCCCATTTATTAATTCGTGCACGATTTCTACTTTTGTGCGTACAATAACCCAAGCTAAATTTTTACTTATTAGTTCGTGATAACCAACGTGTGCATCATTAGCATCACGACCTGCTATTTCTTCAAAAACTTCTAGTATAGCTTGTGGCTTTATTTTATCTTGAAAGGAAAAATCAGCATTTTTTAATGTAAATAATTCGCGATACATCTTATTCCTCAATTAAAAGATTTAAGTGTTCTTCTACAAAAGGATATTTTTTTACATTAGTCTTTTTCATTTTACCTTTGTAGATAACAACTTTATCTAGACCAATATTTCTCAAATCAGAAATTGGATTTTTATCTAATATTAACATATCAGCATCTTTACCTGCTTCAATAGACCCGGTAACATTTTCTACACCTAAGATTTTAGCATTTACAAGTGTAGCCATATTTATTACATCAAGAGTCGATACATTTAAGAATTTATTTGCATAAATTAATTCTCTATAGAAATCATAATGTGTTACAAGAGTACATGGACAGTCATTTCCAAGTCCTACTTCGATTCCTTCACTTATACAAGCTTTAGCACATTCTACAATACCATCATTTACGATAGTTGCATTAGCTTTATACATTTCATTTAAATTTAATACACTAGGGTCTAGTTTAGTAGAAGGGAATGCTGGAGAAATAGTGCAAACTAGTGAAGCTTTCTTTTCTTTAAATAATTCAATAATTTCATTATTTGGTTTTGCGCCGTGCTCAATTGTATCAACATTGTTTTCAAGTGCTACTTTAAGTCCTTCAGGTGATTCTACGTGAGCAGCTACCTTTAAACCTAATTTATGAGCTTTAGTAGTACAATACAAAACCTCTTCACTTGTCATTCTAAGCACACCAGGTTCACCAATTTTTTCTGCATCTAAAACGCCGCCTGTAATCATAAGTTTTATTAAATCAACATGATTGTTGTTTAAATCATCTATTGCTCTGTCAAAGTCTTCTAGAGTTTTACAAACTTTAGCTACAGTCCCAGCCATGTGTCCTTTTTCTACAGTAACTGCATAATCACTAACACACATTCTAGGGCCTGATTTAACTAGCGAATTTCTAATTTGAGAATCCATATGATCTAGTCCACCAACTGTTCTAATAGTTGTACAACCACCTAAAAGTTCAAGTTTTGCATATGACTTACAAAGTTTTTTAACAACACACCTAGTGATAGGATTACCTAATAATTTACTAACTCTTTCACTACTAACCTCATGTTTACTAGGTTTACCACTACCTGGTAAATGCACATGGGCATTAATTAAACCAGGCATAATAAATTTTTGAGTACAATCAATCTTTTTTATTTTATCTTGACATGTACCATTAATAATTTTTTCAATCTTTCCATCATTTATAACAACACTACCGATAAAAGGAGTATCGCCCTTTATACCAGTAATGATAGTACCATTTACTAAACAGTATCTCATAAAAGTTCCTCACTTTACTATTTTCTTATTATACTTTATTTTTAGTAAAAAATGAAAACAATTACATCATTTTCACAAATATTTGACAAAATTATAAAATAATTTGCTTTTTAATACCTCTTTTAATTTTTACCATTTGTCCAATGTATGTCTTTTGATAATCTTCTTTAGATAATTTTACTAAAAAAGTTTGATTAAATTTAGTATCTAAAACCTCAACAATAAAAACCATATCATTATTTTTAATGTCTGTGTATCTATCAACAATCTTGCCATCTTCATTACCAAAATTAGATTTAATTACATTGTCAAAAGGCGTGTTATAAAAATCATCTTCACTAGAATCATGTGTATTATCACTTGTGTCTTTATAGTTTTTTAAATTTTTAATAAAAGTAAATATTATGCCAAATAAGGCTAAGAAAAACACTACAAAAAATAGTGCAAAAAATGCCGAGAAATCATTATTCATCATTAGGATAAAAAATAAAAAGAATACTGCCATAAAAATAATAGCTGTTAAAAAGTTAAATTTATTTTTCAATATAATCACACCCTTAAAATATAATTATTTAGTGTATATATTGTATCACTTTTTAAATTTAATTTTAAGATTGGATATTCATTATATGTTTTATCTAAATAAGAATTATCAACTAAACTTATTATTATATTTTTAACTTCATCAACTGATATTAATAACTTATTATAAGTTTTACATTTATTAAGTTTTTTTTCTTTAATATTCTTATCTTTTGAACCAGTTAATATTTTAGCAATTATAGTAGAGCCGTATAGTTCTTTTGTTTCTTTAATACAACTTATTATAAGTTTGGCTTCGTATAAATAATCCTTAGTTTTTGTGTGATTAATACAATTAGTACAATTATTACAATTTGAAACAAATAATTCTCCAAAATGAGAAACTATATATTCATGTAAACATCT